>CAVBAZ010000348.1:0-2281 GCA_963593515.1 Bacteroidaceae bacterium | reverse complement strand
AGCATATCCGAGGACTTCTGGGCGTCGGTGGTGGAAAGCCCCGCCACGTTTCGCATTTTTGTGTAGAGGAACAGGTTTTTGAAGCTGTGCGCCTCGTCCACATAGAGCCGGTCTACGCCGAGCTGCTCAAAGGTCACAACGTCGTCCTTGCGGGCGGCGTCGTGCAGCTTTTGCAGTTTGGCCTCCAGATTTTTCTTGGTACGCTCCAGCTCCTTGATGGTAAAGCGCTCGGCGCGGCTGGCCTTGAGTTCCGAAATGCCGTCCTCGATCTCCCAGATCTGCTCCTGCAAGAGCCGCTCCTGCCGTTCTCTGGAAACGGGGATGCGCTCAAACTGGCTGTGGCCGATGATAACGGCGTCATAGTCGCCGGTGGCGATGCGGGCGCAGAACTTCTTGCGGTTACGGGTTTCAAAATCCTTTTTGGTAGCCACAAGGATATTGGCGGAGGGGTAGAGCCGCAGGAACTCCGAGGCCCACTGTTCCGTCAGGTGGTTT
Source organism: Bacteroidaceae bacterium (assembly GCA_963593515.1). Taxonomy (GTDB): domain Bacteria; phylum Bacillota; class Clostridia; order Oscillospirales; family Oscillospiraceae; genus Vescimonas. Next base: position 1,786 of record CAVBAZ010000348.1, on the reverse strand, counting down.
GGCACCGCAAAGAGGGATTTCTGGCACAGGCCGAGGCGCTTGCCCTCCATGGCAGCGGCGATCATCTCAAAGGTCTTTCCGGCCCCCACCTCGTGTGCAAGGAGCGTATTGCCGCCGTAGAGGTCGTGGGCGATGGCGTTTCTCTGATGCTCCCGCAGCGTGATCTCAGGATTCATGCCCGGAAAGTTCAGGTGTCTGCCGTCATATTCCCGGGGACGGGTGGAATTGAAGCGCTCGTTGTAGAGCTGCACCAGCTCCCGCCGCCTGTCCGGGTCCTTCCATATCCAGTCCCGGAACGCATCCTTTATGACCTGCTGCTTCTGCTGGGCGAGGGTGGTTTCCTTGCTGTTGAGGACGCGCTTTTCCTTGCCGTCCGCATCCCTTACGGTGTCGTAGATCCGCACGTCGCGCAGATTCAGCGTTTCCTCCAAAATACGGTAGGCGTTGGCGCAGTCGGTGCCGTAGGTCATGCGTGCGTTGATGTCGTTATAGGGGATGCTGTTCTTGCCGGGGATGTTCCACTCCGCCGTGAACTCCGAGTAGTTGACATCCAAGACTCGGCGGGCATACACAGGCGGCTCCAGCAGCTCGAACATGAACTGCCGGATATACTTCTTGTCGATCCACGTCGCCCCCAGCCGCACCTCGATCTCGCTTGCGTCCAGATCCTTGGGCTGCGCCTGCCGCAGCGCCTCCACGTTGGGCAGATAGCCGGGGCTGTCCTGCGCTGCCTGCTCCGCCTCCCGCAGCTTCTGCCGGACGTTGCCGGAGAGGTATTCGTCCGCCGTCTGCCAGTTGCCGTACACAGGGTCGAGGAAGATAACGCCGTTCAGCTCGTCGATGAGGTCCTCCTCGCTTTTGCCGGTGAGCTGGGACATATACGCCATATCCACACAGGCTTTTTCCCCGATGGACAGGGCGAGGGCTTCTGCGGCGGTATCCACGGAATCCACGCTGCGCTGCTGCTTGATGGTGCGCTTGGTGAACATATCCGCCTTGCTTTTGAGCTTGGTTTTGTCCTCATCATCCAGCACCTCAAGGGAGCAGAGCAGATAATAGGAGCTGTCGTCTGCAAAGGCGAGGGCGTTGCCGCGGCTGTTGATGAGGCCGTATTTCTCCGTGAAGCGGTCATAGAGGCGGTTGAGCCTTTGCTGCTCGGTGCGGATGGAAGCATCGTCGGATTCCCACATCTGGAGGTCGATAAGCCGGTGAACGCAGTCCCGCAGCTCCGCCAGCCCCTTGACACGCTCCTTTGCGGTGGCGTTCAGGCTGGGCTTGACCATGACGGAGTTTTCCCGGTAGTACACCTCGCCGTCCACCACGGCATAGCTGTAATTCTTCACGTTGGGGTCTGCCGGAATGGTATCCTGTATGGTGTCGTTCTCACCGAGGTCAGGCAGCTCTGCGGCTCTGTATTCGCCGCCAATGCTCTGCACCGCTGCATGGAGCAGCGCAGCAAGGTCCGCGCCCTCGATGGGCGCAACGGTAAAGTCCTGCCTGCCATACTGCGTGCTTTCCGAGGTCTGCCGCCCCAGCACCATCTCCGGGTGTTCGATGAAATACTGATTGATGGCAAAGCCGTCCGCGTTCTCTCCAAGGTGTACCCACTCAGGATCTACGTCGATGGGCCTGTCCCTTTTCTGCAAAAAGATGATGTCTGATACCACATCCGTACCGGCGTTGGCCTTGAAGGCGTTGTTGGGCAGGCGGATCGCGCCGAGGAAGTTCGCCCGCTGGGCGATGTACTTCCTTGCTGCGCTGTCCTTTGCGTCCATGGTATAGCGGG
>CAVBAZ010000347.1:0-2867 GCA_963593515.1 Bacteroidaceae bacterium | reverse complement strand
CTCCTACACCGTGGTGGACGGGGAGCTGTACTACCGTCAAAACAGCATCATGACCAAGCCCGACTTCAACGCCACCGCCAGGGAGCGCGCCAAGGGCATGGTGGAGCTGCGGGACTGCGTACAGAAGCTCATCTCTCAGCAGATGGACGGCTTTATTTCGGATGAAACCATCCGGCAGACGCAGGCGGAGCTGAACACCCTCTACGACGGCTTCACCGCAAAGTATGGGCTTATTAACTCCCGTGCCAACGCACTGGCCTTTGCCGAGGACAGCTCCTACTACCTGCTCTGCTCTCTGGAGGAGCTGGACGAGGACAAAAACCTCAAGCGCAAGGCGGATATGTTCACCAAGCGAACCATCCGGGCGCACGAGGCCGTGACCAGCGTGGACACCGCTTCGGAGGCGCTGGCGCTGTCCATCTCCGAGAAAGCCTGCGTGGATATGGAGTATATGGCGCAGCTCACCGGCAAGGACGAGGATGCCCTCGCCTCCGAACTTCGGGGCGTGATTTTCCGCAATCCCGAGAATAAGCGCTGGGAGACCGCCGACGAGTACCTCTCCGGCAATGTGAGGGAAAAGCTGCGCATCGCACAGTCGGCGCAGAATCTGTTCGAGGGCGATTACGCTGGAAACATGGAGGCGCTGCAAGCGGCGCAGCCCAGAGATTTGGATGCAAGTGAAATCGAGGTGCGGTTGGGCGCGACGTGGATCGACCCCTCATATATCCGGGAGTTCATGTGGGAGACCTTCGAGACCCCCTTCTACCAGCGGCGCATGGTCGATGTGACCTATTCCTCCTTCACCGCCGAATGGAACATCAAGAACAAGAGCGCGGTCAGTTACGGCAATATTGCCGCATATATGACCTACGGCACGGAGCGCGCAAACGCCTATAAGATTCTTGAGGACACCCTGAACCTGCGCGACGTGCGCATCTACGACACCAAGTACGACGCGGACGGCAAGGAGCGGCGCGTCCTCAACTCCAGGGAAACCACCCTCGCCCAGCAGAAGCAGCAGGCCATCCGGGACGCTTTCCGGGACTGGATATGGCGCGACCCCGACAGGCGGCATACCCTGGTCACAAGGTACAACGAGCTGTTCAATTCCACCAGACCCCGCGAATACGACGGCAGCCACATCAACTTCGCCGGGATGAACCCGGAGATCCGCCTGCGGGAGCATCAGTTAAATGCAGTCGCCCATGTGCTCTACGGCGGCAACACCCTCCTTGCCCACGAGGTGGGCGCGGGCAAGACCTTCGAGATGGTAGCTGCTGCCATGGAATCCAAGAGGCTGGGGCTGTGCCACAAATCCCTCTTTGTCGTGCCCAACCACCTGACGGAGCAGTGGTCGGGCGAGTTTCTGCGGCTGTACCCCTCCGCCAACATTCTCGTGGCTACCAAAAAGGACTTCGAGCCGAAGAACCGCAAAAAGTTCTGCGCCCGTATCGCCACCGGCGACTACGACGCGGTGATCATCGGCCACAGCCAGTTTGAGAAGATACCCGTCTCCATGGAGCGGCAGCAGCGGCTTCTGGCGGAGCAGATCTTTGAGGTGGAGGAAGGTCTGCGGGAGCTGAAAAGCCAGCGGGCGGAGCGGTTCACCATCAAGTCTCTGGAGCGCACCAAGCGCGGCCTTGAAGCCAAGCTCAAAAAGCTCCAGGACAGCTCCCGGAAGGACGATGTTGTGACCTTCGAGCAGCTCGGCGTAGACCGGCTGTATGTGGACGAGGCGCACAACTATAAAAATCTGTTCCTCTACACCAAGATGCGCAACGTGGCGGGGCTCTCCGCCACCGACGCTCAGAAGTCCTCGGATATGCTGCTCAAATGCCGGTATATCGACGAAATCACCGACAGCCGGGGCGTGGTGTTCGCCACGGGCACACCCGTCTCAAATTCCATGGTCGAATTGTATACCATGATGCGATATCTCCAGCACGATACCATTCGCAGTAAGGGGCTTGCCCACTTCGACTGCTGGGCTTCTACCTTTGGGGAGACGCAGACCGCCATTGAGCTTGCGCCAGAAGGCACAGGATACAGAGCAAGAACAAGGTTCGCCAAGTTCTTCAATCTCCCGGAACTCATGACCCTGTTCAAGGAGGCGGCGGATATCAAGACCTCCGACCAGCTCAACCTCCCTACGCCCACGCCCATCTATCACAACGAGGTGGCGCAGCCCACGGAGATACAGAAACAGATGGTGCAGGAGCTGTCCGAGCGCGCTGCAAGGGTACACGCCCAGCTCGTAGACCCCAGCACGGACAATATGCTCAAGATCACCTCTGATGGGCGAAAGCTGGGGCTTGACCAGCGTGTTATCAACCCTGACCTGCCGGACGACCCGAACAGCAAGGTCAATTTGTGCGTGAACAACATCGCCAAAATCTACGAGGACGGAAATGCGGACAAGCTGACCCAGCTTGTGTTCTGCGACCTGTCCACCCCGAAAACCGGTGCGCCTGCGGCGAAGGCGGCAAAGACGGCGGGCGGCAATCTGGACAGCCCGGAGATTCACGCACTGGAAGCTGCCATTGGGCAGGATACAGCCGAAGAACCGGCGTTCACGATTTACGACGATATCCGTGAAAAGCTCGTTTCCAGAGGAATCCCTCGCGAGGAGATCGCCTTTATCCATGAGGCAAACACCGAGACGCGGAAGAAGGAGCTGTTTGCAAAGGTGCGCTCCGGTCAGGTGCGGGTGCTCATGGGCAGCACTTTCAAAATGGGCGCGGGCATGAACGTGCAGGACCGGCTCGTGGCGCTCCACGACCTCGACTGCCCGTGGCGGCCCGGTGATCTGGAGCAGCGCAGCGGGCGCATCATCCGGCAGGGCAACCGCAACAAGGAGGTGCATATCT
>CAVBAZ010000346.1:0-2943 GCA_963593515.1 Bacteroidaceae bacterium | reverse complement strand
TCGCCGCTTTCCCGCCAAAGCTGGCGGAAACCTGCCTGCTGGCAGGCTGCCCGCCGGAGGGCGTGGTGCTGGACCCCTTCCTCGGCTCCGGCACCACGGCGGCGGTGGCAAAGCAGCTCGGACGGCACTACATCGGCATCGAGCTGAACCCGGACTACTGCAAGCTGGCACAGAAACGGATCGAAGGAGGTGAATTTCCATGAGCAAACGCTCGCCCCGGCTGCTGTTTACCGACGAGGAGCTGGCAGCGCCGGAACTGAAAAAGGCCATCCGAAAAGCGGACAAGCGTATGAAGAAGCTGGAAAAGGCCGAGGCGAAGATACCAAAGAAAACCATAAAGAAAAAGCAGCGCGTCGTTGACCCGAAAACCGGCACGGTCACAACGCGCCTTTCCTTTGAGGAGGTAGACAAGAAGCGGCCGCCCTCCAAGCTCACCCATGCCCTGCGGGACACGCCCGGTGCGGCGGCGCTGTCCGCCGTCCACAGGGAGATTCGGGAGCATGAGCAGGATAATGTGGGTGTGGAGAGCGCCCACGGCGTGGAGCAGGCGGCGGAGCGCGCCGTGCGACTTGCCCAGCACGCCCACCGTTCCCACAAGGAGAAGCCCTACCGCCGCGCAGACCGCGCCGAGGCCAAGGCAGACCGCGCCAACCTCCGTGCGCTGGACAAAACGGCACAGCACCATGACCCGCAGTTTTCCAGCAATCCCTACTCCCGCTGGCAGCAGAAGCAGGCCATCAAGCGGGAGTACGCCGCCGCCAAAGCCGGAAAAAGCGCCGGGAATACGGTCAAAGCCTCCGAAGCCACGGCAAAGGCGGCGCGAAAAGCCGCGGAGAACACAAAGAAAGCCGGCGAGTTCATCGCCCGTCACAAAAAGGGCTTTCTTATCGTGGGCAGCATTGCGGCAATAATCGTCCTTATCCTCTGCACCGTTTCCTCCTGCTCCCTGCTGATTCAGGGCGGAGCTACCGGCATCAACGTATCCACCTACCCCAGTGAGGACGCGGATATGCTGGCGGCAGAGGCGCAATATTGCGCCATGGAAGCGGAATTGCAGCAGTATCTCGACACCTACGAAAGCACCCACGACTACGACGAGTACCACTTCGAGCTGGACGACATCGAGCATGACCCCTATGTGCTGATCTCCGCCATCACCGCCCTGAAAGGCAAGGAGTGGACGATCTCCGAGGTCGGCGGCCTCTTGGAGATGCTGTTTGAAAAGCAGTACATCCTAACGGAAACCGTCACCACGGAAACGAGATACCGCACGGAAACCCGAACCGGCTACTATACCGATGCGGAGGGCAATCTGCACAGCTATGAATACACCGTGCAGGTGCCGTACACCTACTACATCTGTACCGTGGAGCTTGAAAACTTCAACCTCTCCCATGTGCCGGTCTATATCATGTCGCAGGATCAGCTCTCCCTTTACGCCATGTATATGGCGACGCTGGGCAACCGCCCGGACCTGTTTGGCGGCTCGGAGTACATCGGCAAGTATTACGTCACCAAGTACGAGAAATACGAGATACCCCCGGAGGCGCTGGAGGATGAGCAGTTCGCCGCCATCATCAAGGAGGCGGAGAAGTACCTCGGCTACCCCTACGGTGCAACTTGTTCCCAACTGAAAAGGTTGGGCACTTGTCCAATGATTGGAGGTGAAAAGAAGGACAAGTGAACTGATAATTCGATTGGTGGAATGATGGGGTAACGCCCTGAAACGCCAGCCTAATACTCCGACTGGCTCACTGCGGAAACGCTATGGGTCAGAAGCTCGGTGAAGTCGGTCGAGAGCAGCCGTAAAAATATTGCGCTCAGCGATAATACGAAAGCTGCCCAGAGGTGGGTGGTGCTGCCTATAGATCGGGGCTCTATAAAATACCTATGGTTAGAATGTGCGGGAGCACTGACGAAAACCGCGAATGTACAGGTCTAAAGGTAGGCCATATAGAAATGTATGGTGGCGTTAATTCGTCGTCAGTGTGGTTTAGTAAAAATCGTATGTATGAACGACCATGATGTGTTACAGGCACATCCAAGCTGACAGGACTAAAGCGGAGACCTAAGGGTATATGAAAAGATAGAATTATCGGAACAAGGAAAGGTATCGGGCTTTACCATGGTGGTAAGGTAGGCAGACGAAGAAAATAAGCTGTCGAACCGGTGCTGAAAAGCAGAGGTCGGACTTATGATGAATCCCGCGAAAAAGAAGGATTCGGAGGGATGGCCTCAAGTCATTAGTCATATATGAAACAATCATACAATCGCAATAAGGATTCGAGTAGGACAAAAAAGTCACTCAATTCAAAAGAAGGGAGTGATGCCTTATGCCAAAAGAGAAAGCCGAAAAATTATTATGTGTGAGCGGGCTACGCCACGCTGAGTACTACGGGATGCAGGAAGCGTTTGACGATTTATATGCAAAAAGCAGTAAGAATGAGATTTTCACAAATCTGATGGAAGTCATCTTAAAACGTGAAAATATCCTGCTGGCATATAGAAATATCAAGTCAAATGACGGAAGCAAAACGCCGGGAACAGATGGCGTGACATTGGATGACATCGGAAGGCTGACGCCGGATGAAGTCGTTGATAAAGTCCGCTTTATCACCATCGGCAGTACACATGGGTATCGTCCGAAACCTGTCCGAAGGAAAGAAATACCAAAACCTTACGACCCAACGAAAACCAGACCGCTGGGAATCCCCTGCGTCTGGGACCGGCTGGTACAGCAATGTATCAAACAGGTCATGGAGCCGATTTGTGAAGCAAAATTCAGCGAGAACAGTTATGGTTTTCGACCAAACAGGTCTGCCGAAAATGCTATCGCACGGGCGGAGTTCTTAATACAGAACACAAGACTGCACTATGTCGTTGAATTTGATGTCAAAGGATTTTTTGATAACGTAGACCACAGCAAGCTGATAAAGCAGATAT
>CAVBAZ010000345.1:0-2999 GCA_963593515.1 Bacteroidaceae bacterium | reverse complement strand
GAAGCGGTTTATCCGCTTTCCTTTTTATTTTGCCAACGAAAACTTTACACTAACATTTGCTCAAGAAACGCAAATGTTGTGAGCGCATCCTTTCATGTTTTACTGAAGAACCCCGCAGTGGAAACACCTTTCCGCCCGGAGAAGTAGCGTCTATTGACGCATTGGCTGGATCACGGTTTCTTTTGCGTCTTCCCTTGGGCCGGCAGTGCTCTCTCCCTGCATTTTCTGTAGTCCTCTAAATATCGATCCAGATAGACCTTGTTGACGATGGCGGATATTGTATTGCGGAGGAGATCCTTTTCCGCCGTCTGTGTTTCGCCGAGACCCTGCGCTGCGGGCGCGACGCCAAAGGCTGCACCAAGCATATTCTCAAACTCATCGCAGAAATAGTCATAGGCGGTTTGAATGGCATAGCTCTCTTCCTGAATGCCGAACATCAGCCGCAGACCCTCAAGAGAAACGACGGGCTTGACCACTGCGATGAACAGCAGCCGTGCCAAGTGTTCCGCAGTATACAGCTTTTTTACGGGCGCAGGAATCAGCCGCTGCTTGACATAGTTGCTCACCATGGAGGAGGTCAGCTTTGCTTCGCCGAGCGGCTCGATACAGGAATTCACATAGCGCACCGCCTGCTCCAAATACAGCCCGACATCGGGAATCTGCTTATATCGGGGCAGGTGAAATCCTGCAATATCTGTTATCATTCCGGTTTGCATTCCATTATCCATGCTTTCATTATAGAAAAATTCTGGTGAATTCGCAACAGGTTTTTTAAACTTTCTAAAAAGATTATAAAAAGCCGTTGACAGAAGGGCCAGAAACCGATACGATTATTACACAGGTTTTTGAAAACCCGATGAAACGGTCTTTAATATTCGGAGGATATTGCATGAAACAAATCCGTATCGTTGCAGATTCAAGCTGCGACCTTCTTTCTCTTACCGGGGTAGAGTTTGCCATTGCCCCGCTCACAATCCGCACCGAAGCCGAGGAGTTCTGCGATGACGCCTCTCTGGATGTCGGCGCTATGGTCGAGGCGCTTCGCAGCAGCAAGGGGAGGTCCTACAGCGCCTGCCCGAACATTGCGGAATGGGAGGCCGCCTTTGGGAGCAGAGGGGAGGTCCTCGCCTTTACCATCACGAGCGGCCTTTCAGGAAGCTTTGGGGCAGCATGTGCGGCAAAGCAGAGCTGTGAGGAGCAGGACCCGTCGCGGAGGATCCATGTGATCGATACGCTGTCTGCCGGACCGGAAATTGCGTTGCTGATAGAAAAGGCTGTCTCCGTGATGCAGACCGGTGCAGACTTTGATGAAATATGTGGAGCTGTGCAGGAATACCAAGCCCACACACATTTGCTCTTCGCGTTGGAATCCATGCACAACCTTGCCCAAAACGGGCGGATCAGTAAGCTCTCCGCGGCAATGGCGGGCGTGCTCGGGATTCGTGCGATTGGGCAGGCCAGCGCCGAAGGAACCCTTGAGATGCTGGGCAAATGCCGGGGCGCCAGAAAGACAAAGGCGTATATGCTGGAGGAGATGGTAAAGCTCGGCTATGCGGGCGGAAGCGTTCGGATCGGGCATTGCCAGAACGAGCCTTTTGCCCTGGAACTCCGCGCCGCTATCCTGTGCCGCTTCCCAAGCGCGGATGTGACAGCCTACCCGCTGCGGGGGTTATGCAGCTATTACGCTGAACGCGGCGGGATCATGATGGGATTTGAATCATGAATCGGCCGGGAACAAACAAAAAAGCCCGTATGGCTGCGGCGCTGCACCTTGCGGTTCGCATTCTGACTATGCCGCCCATTGTCATCGGCGTGACGCTGCTTCTGATGTATGCCCCGGCAGGGCTTCTAACGATGCGGGAGCTGCTTTTGTGCGAGGTATTCCTGCTGCTCATTCCTCTGGCGGCATATCCGCTGCGGGAGATCTTTCACATCGGAAAGGATCGGCGAAAAGGGCAGCGCAGCACCGCGCTGGTATGCAGTGCGATTGGTTACATAGGCGGACTGATATGGTCTCTGCTGATTCCGTGTTCCTGGCTCGTGCATATTCTGTTTCTGTCCTATGTGATCTCCATTGCCTTGCTTTTGATGCTCAATGCGGTCCTTCATTTTCGCGCCAGCGGCCATGCGTGCAGCATGACTGCCCCGGCTGTACTGCTGACATGGAAGCTGCACCCGCTGATGCTTATACCGTCCGCGCTGCTGATCGCCGCAGTCTACCGGTCGTCTTTGAAGCTCTCTCGGCATACATTGCCGCAGCTGCTGGCCGGTTCGGCTGTCAGCCTGCTTGCCTGCGCAATTTCAATCCTGATTTATGGGCTCGGCTGAGAAATGTATAAAGCGGGGACGCGGCTTTCGGTTCATCCGTTGGCTGCGTCCCCGCTTCTTTTTCTGCTTATTTTTCGTCCTCTTTGGGCTTGTCCGCTTCCGCCACGCTCTCGATCATCTCCGTCACCACGGTATTGAGCTGGGCGGCGTTCTGGGAGGTGACGGCTGGGCGGCCGGTGTCCGCTTCGATGGCGCGCCGCGCATCTCCCGCCACCTTGCCGCCGCGCCGGGCGATGGTCCGGCTCTCCTCGAAGCCTTCCGGCTGGTGAGCTTTGGAGAGCTCCGTGGTCGTGGTTTCGGCCAGCATATTCAGCACGATCTCCAATGTGCTCATGTTGTCCCGCAGGTTTTCCTTTTTGAGACCTTTCAGGTTTTTGTACTGCCGTGTGGTCATGCCGGACCAGGCCTTCGTGATCTCGTCGGTGAGGATGGCGTATTCCCGGCCCTGCTCCACGCCTCGCGCCTGCCATTCGGCGGTGAGCTCGTTGCGAACCCGGATGGAGAGAATCCGCTGATGGATCCAGTCCGCGTCATACCCCTTCTTCTGGTAGATTTCCAGCGCCCGGTCGATGGCCTGCTCAGGGTCAATGGTCTCCTCGATGCGCTCCCGGCCAATTTGGGCGAGCTACAGCTTGAATGGTTCCGCTTTGGGCGACGGGATGGACTGGATG
>CAVBAZ010000344.1:0-4048 GCA_963593515.1 Bacteroidaceae bacterium | reverse complement strand
GTGTATGGCGAGATCATCCGCCTGCGGCTCTACGGCGCAAAGCCGGAGCTTGCGTGGCTGCGCCGCGAGGCATACGCCTTTCTTGACCCCAAGCGTGTGCCGCACGTCGCCGGAACGGAGCAGGAGGCCGTGAAGCTCGCTAAGCGCTGGGGCGAGGACGAGGGCGACGCGGCGGAGGCCGCCATCCTGCACGACATCACCAAGCGCCTGACGCACGACGAGCAGTTGCGGATGTGTCGGGAATATGGTATCATTACCGACGATTTAGAGCGCACGAATGAGAAGCTGCTCCACGCCCGCACGGGTGCGGCCTTTTGCAGGGAGCGCTTTGGTGTGCCGGAGAACATCGAGTCGGCCATACGCTGGCACACCACGGGTCGGGCGGGCATGACGCGGCTGGAGAAGATCATCTATCTCGCCGACTACATCGAGCCGACGCGCCACGGCTTTGCCGGCTTGGAGGAGCTGCGCCGCGCCGCCTATGAGGACCTGGACGCGGCGATGGCGATGGCGCTCGGCATGAGCTGGGCGGAGGTCACGGAAAAGGGAACGCCGTTCCATAAAAATTCGGCGGACGCGAAGGAATATTTTGAAGCGCTTTGCAAACGCAAGGGGCTATCCTGATAGAAACGGTGGTAAGAATATGAACACATACGAAGCGGCTATGCTGGCGGTAAAGACGCTCTCGGACAAGAAGGGCGAGGATATTCGCCTGCTCAAAACCACGGAGCTGACCGTCATTGCGGACTATTTCGTCATCTGCACGGCCACGTCCGCGCCCCATATCAAGGCGCTGACCGAGGAGGTGGACAAGCGCCTCTCCGAGGCCGGTATGCCCGCCATTCACCGCGAGGGCTACCGCTCCAGCACATGGGTGCTGCTGGACTACGGTGCGCTCGTCGTCCATGTCTTTTTGGAGGAGACGCGCCAGTTCTACGGTCTTGACCGGCTGTGGAGCGACGCGGAGGAGATCGATGTGAAGGAGAGCTTGGCGTAAAATGGGCTACGAATTTGAACGCATAGAGAAGAAATGGCAGGGGCTTTGGGAGGAAACCAAGCCATACGCCGCCGTCAACGGCGACACGACGCGACCGAAGTTCTACGGTCTTATCGAGTTCCCGTATCCCTCCGCCGCCGGTCTGCACGTCGGACACCCACGCCCGTTTACGGCGATGGACATCATCTGCCGCAAGAAGCGTATGCAGGGCTATAATGTTCTGAACCCCATCGGCTTTGATGCCTTCGGTCTGCCGACGGAGAACTTCGCCATCAAGAACCATATCCATCCCGCCGTCATCACGCAGCAGAACATCCACAACTTCACGCGCCAGCTCAAAATGCTGGGCTATGGCTTCGACTGGGATCGCATGGTGGATACGACCGACCCGCAGTACTATAAATGGACGCAGTGGATCTTTTTGCAGATGTTCAAGCATGGGCTTGCCTATAAGGCCACCATGCCCGTCAACTGGTGTACGAGCTGCAAGTGTGTGCTGGCGAATGAGGAGGTCGTGGAGGGCGTTTGCGAGCGCTGCGGTGCGCCCGTGGTGCGCAAGGAAAAGAGCCAGTGGATGCTCGCCATTACGAAATACGCCGACCGCCTGATCGACGATCTGGACGGTGTGGACTATATCGAGCGCGTCAAGACCCAGCAGCGCAACTGGATCGGCCGCTCCACCGGCACGGAGGTCACCTTCAAGACCAACACGCCGGACAATATCACCGTCTATACCACCCGCGTCGATACGCTTTTCGGCGTGACCTATACCGTCATCTCGCCCGAGCATCCGCTGCTTAAGAAATGGAAGCCGCTCATCAAAAACTGGGACGAGGTCGCGGCTTACCAGGAGGCCGCCTCCCGCAAGAGCGACTTCGAGCGCGGTGAGCTCAATAAGGAAAAGACCGGCGTGCGGCTTGACGGCATCGAGGTCGTAAACCCCGCCAACGGTGCGGTCGTGCCGATGTTCGTCTCCGACTATGTACTCATGGGCTACGGCACCGGCATCGTCATGGGCGTGCCCGGCCATGACCAGCGCGACTGGGAGTTCGCCACCAAGTTCGGCCTGCCCATTATCGAGGTGGTCTCCGGCGGCGATGTCACAAAGGAAGCTTTCGTGGCCAAGGATGACAGCGCCGTCATGGTGAACTCCGGCTTCCTGAACGGCATGACCGTCCGCGAAGCCATCCCCGCCATGAAGAAATATGTGGTGGAGCAGGGCTTCGGCAAGGAGAAGGTCAACTACAAGCTCCGCGACTGGGTGTTCTCCCGCCAGCGCTACTGGGGCGAGCCCATCCCTCTGGTCAACTGCGAAAAGTGCGGCTGGGTGCCGCTGCCTGAGGATCAGCTGCCGCTGGTGCTGCCGGAGGTGGAGGCCTATGAGCCCACCGACGACGGCGAGAGCCCCCTGGCCCGCATGACCGACTGGGTCAACACCACCTGCCCCTGCTGCGGCGGCCCCGCCAAGCGCGAGACCGACACCATGCCCAACTGGGCCGGCTCCAGCTGGTACTTCCTGCGGTATATGGACCCCGACAACAAGAACGAGCTGGTGTCCAAGGAGGCCGAGGAGTACTGGGGCCCCGTGGATTGGTACAACGGCGGCATGGAGCACACCACCCTGCACCTGCTGTATTCCCGCTTCTGGCATAAGTTCCTGTACGATATCGGCGTGGTGCACACCAAGGAGCCCTACGCCAAGCGCACCAGCCACGGCATGATCCTGGGCGAGAACCCCTACTATGTGGGCAACGCCAAGACCGAGGCCGAGAAGGAGGAGCTGATCCGCCTGCACGGCAATCTGGCCCTGCGTCCCTCTGTGAAGATGTCCAAGTCTCTGGGCAACGTGGTGAACCCCGACGACGTGGTGAAGGAGTTCGGCGCCGATACCCTGCGCCTGTATATCATGTTCATCGGCGACTTCGAGAAGACCGCCACATGGTCCACCAACGCCGTCCGCGGCTGCAAGAAGTTCCTGGATCGCTGCTGGAATCTGATGGACATGGCCGAGGATAACGACCAGATCTCCGCCAAGAACGAGTCCATCATCCACAAGACCATCAAGAAGGTCACAAGCGATATCGACGAGCTGAAGATGAACACCGCCATTGCCGCCCTGATGGCGCTGGTCAACGCTTTCTATGCCAACGGTCTCACCAAGGGCGACCTGTCCATGCTGATGCTGATGCTGTCCCCCTTCGCCCCCCATATGGTGGAGGAGATGTGGGAGCTGACCGGCTTTGCCGCCAAGAGCGGCAAGATGGCCATGCAGATGGATTGGCCCGCCTATGACGAGGCCAAGACCATCGACGCCAACGTGGAGATGGCCGTGCAGGTCAACGGCAAGCTGAAGGGCACCGTCAATGTCCCTGTGGACAGCGACGAAGCCACCGTCATGGAAGCTGTCAAGGCCGTGGAGAAGGTGCAGAAGGCTACCGAGGGCATGAGCATCGTTAAGACCATCCTGGTGAAGAACAAGCTCATCAACCTGATCGTGAAGCCCGCGAAATAAGCAGCCGGATAAAAAGCGCGGTGGTTGAAGTGAACCGCCGCGCTTTTTCGCCATTTTGCGCAGAATTTGTGAAAAATATCTTGACAAGATATACCCGAATCAGTATAATATCATTCGTTAAGTCATGCCTAATGACTCTTAAAGAGCACTCTGGATCGAGCCGGGTGCATCGGAGGGAGGGAAAAATAGATGTCCGAAATTCATGTCAAGGAAGGCGAATCTCTGGATAGCGCCCTGAAGCGTTTCAAGAGAAGCTGCGCTAAGGCCGGTATCGTTGCTGAGGTGCGTCGCCGCGAGTGCTATGAAAGCCCCAGTGTCAAGCGCCGCAAGAAGTCCGAGGCTGCCCGGAAGAACCGCAACAAGCGTTACTATTGATGCAAGGAAAACACCACCCATTGGGTGGTGTTTTTTTGCGTCCTCTATTTTCTCATAGGTTCCATGAAAAAATGGGGGTTCCTTTTTGGAAGCTTATCAGGTATAATTATCCGTTGAATGACTACTCCGAAGGAGCGCAAGTTTGAAACAAAGTAAGAATCGCG
>CAVBAZ010000343.1:0-4214 GCA_963593515.1 Bacteroidaceae bacterium | reverse complement strand
TTGTTCAGCCGCTCCAGCATTTGGTTGAAGGAGTGACTAAGCTGACGGAACTCCGGCAGAACATTCTCGTTGATCTTCATATCTGCCAGATTGTTCAGCTGCACTTTCTCCACCTGAGAGGCGAAACTGCGCAGAGGTTTTAGAGCGCGCCCACTGACAAAATAGGCCAGAATGCCGCCGAGTAGCGTCACCGCCGCCGTGATGTACCAGTTGGTCATGCAGAAATCCTCCTGCGCACCGTGGATCACGATGGTGAGCTCATCGCTCAATCCCGCCGTCTCAGGGTCAAAGAAGGCAGGTTCCCCCTCACCGGTGAAGCTCTGAACATACTCCCCGATGGAATCCATATAGTGTACGCCGGAGGAGCAGAGCAGCAGCTTCATGGACACGCAGGTGACGCCGATGAGCAGGGCTGTCATCAGGGTGATACGCCACTGGAGGGAAAGACGCTTCATATGCCCTCACCGCCCATCAGATATCCCTCCCCAATGCGGTTGCGGATGGGGTCGTAGCCCAGCGCGGTGCGGAGCTTCTTGCGCAGGGCAGAAATATGTACCCGGATGGAGTTGCTGAAATTATCCACGCTGTTGTCCCAGACATGGTCAATAAGCTCTTCTTGACTGACGGGTCGCCCCTGATGCGCCATCAGATATTCCAAAATCCCTGTCTCCTTGCGGGTCAGCGTCAGGGCTTGTCCGCAGACGGAGGCGGTGCGTGCGCGGGTATCAAAGGTCAGGTTTCCGCAGGTCAGCAGCACGTCCTGCTGGGTGAACTGCCGCAAGGTGAGACTGCGGATGCGAGCCTCCAGCTCAGCTAAATGAAAGGGCTTTGCCAGATAGTCGTTGGCTCCGGCATCCAGCCCCTCCACCTTGTCCGTCACCTCGCTGCGGGCGGAGAGGATGAGCACAGGCGTCTCACGGTCTGTCTGCCGCAGGGTGCGCAGCACTGCCATGCCGTCCCTGCCTGGCAGGTTCAGATCCAGCAGCACTAAATCGTAGCGTTCCACCCCAAGCAGTTCCAGTGCTTTTTCTCCGTCATAGCAATAATCCACGCTGTATGCCAAGCGCCGCAGGCTGCGGACGATGGTCTCGCACAGTGCGCGCTCGTCCTCTATTACCAAAAGGTGCATGATAGCCCTCCTTACTTATGTTTTGTTTTCATGTTGCTCTTAATTATAGCAAAACGCGATAAGGTTTGTGTTAAATTTTCGTTCTTAACAGGGACTTTAACCTCCAGTCGCTATGCTAAGGGCAGAACGACGGAAAGGGTGAGAAACATGAGTCACAGAAAAAAGGCAGCAGCGCAGACCGCACTGCTGATTGTTGGAGCCGCCATGCTGTGCTTTGGCGTCTGGCGGGGCGAAGCGGCGACGGTGCTGAGCAAGGCCGTCAAATTATGTCTGGAGTGTGTGGGCATTGGGTAAAAAGTTTTTAGGGGGATCCTGGATTATGTCCCGCTTCCGGGGATGGATACAGGCGGGGGCAACGTTATTGACCAACCTGCACTTGCCGAATTTTCTCAAGGGCGGAATCTATCAGGGCGCAGGGAAAGCCGTCTGCGTACCGGGACTGAACTGCTACTCCTGCCCTGCAGCCTCGGGCGCCTGTCCCATCGGGGCGTTTCAGGCGGTGGTAGGCTCGTCAAAGTTCAGCTTCTCTTATTATATCACGGGCTTTCTCATCCTACTGGGGGTATTGCTGGGGCGCTTCATATGCGGCTTCCTGTGTCCCTTTGGATGGTTTCAGGAGCTGCTGCACAGGGTCCCTACCAAAAAGCTCTCCACAAAAAAGCTGAAGCCTCTGACCTATCTGAAATACGCCGTGCTTCTGGTGATGGTGTTCCTGCTGCCGGCGCTTGTGGTGAACGATGTGGGCATGGGCGACCCCTTTTTCTGCAAATACCTCTGTCCGCAGGGCGTGCTGGAGGGGGCCATCCCGCTGTCCATTGTCAATTCCGGCATCCGGGCGGCGCTGGGGACGCTGTTTACATGGAAACTCGGCATCCTGCTGGCGGTGATCGTGTTGAGCGTGCTGTTCTGCCGCCCGTTCTGCAAGTGGCTCTGCCCATTGGGCGCTTTCTACGCCCTGTTCAACAGGGTGTCCCTGTTTCAGATGAAGGTAGATAAGGACAAATGCGTTTCCTGCGGGAAATGCGCAAAAGCCTGCAAGATGGATGTGGATGTGACAAAAACGCCCAACCATACTGAGTGCATCCGCTGCGGGATGTGCATAAGTGCCTGCCCGGTGGATGCCGTGCGTTTCCACTACGGCTTTGGAAACGGTAAAGATAAAACAAAAGCGGCAGAAGCGCCGCAGAAAAACAACAATAACAAGGAGGAACAAAACAGATGAATAGGATGAATGTTACCGGCAGACTGCTGGCGCTGATGATGGCGGTTCTGCTGGTGATGAGTATGGTAGCCTGCAGTGCAAATAATGAAAAAAAGGAAGACAATATGCGCAGCAATGAAACGAAAACGGAAATGACCGTCGAGGAGGCGGTCGCCAGATTCAGCGAGCTCAAGACCCAGGAGGCTGCTCTCCTGTCGGAGAACACCGAGCTTTGGGAGAAGGTTTTCCTGGCAATGGACAAGAACAGAGCCATGACCATGATCGAAGACGGGAAAAACTACGGTGATTATCTGCTGGAAACCATCGAGGCAATAAAGAATCAATTTACCGCCGACGAGCTGAAACTGCTTCAGGAGGCGGCAGAGAAGATCCGCGACATGGAAAGCGAGCTCACCATGCTGGAGGAGAAATATCCCGAAGCGGTGCAGATGGCGATGGACAGCGACATGAATCAGTCTCCAAACAGCATGAGCGTGCCCGCCGATACCAGCAATATGCAGAAGTTCCCCGCCTTTGAGGGCAAGGATCTGGACGGGAACGAAGTAAAGAGCGACGAGCTGTTCTCCGGCAACGCCGTTACCGTGGTGAATTTCTGGTTCACCACCTGCGGACCCTGCGTGGGCGAGCTTGCCGAGCTGGACGCGCTGAATAAGGAGCTAATGGAAAAGGGCGGCGCGCTCGTCGGGATCAACGCCTTTACGCTGGACGGCGGCGAGACGGAGATCTCCGACGCGAAGGATGTGCTGATGAAGAAAGGGGCAACCTATCAGAATGTGTATTTTGACTCTGGCAGCGAGGCGGGAAAATTTGTTGAAAACACCTACGCCTATCCCACAACCTATGTGGTTGACCGCAGCGGCAGCATCGTGGGTGAGCCCATCGTAGGCGCCATCACAAGCAAAACACAGATGGAAGCGCTGAGATCACTCATTGACAAGACCCTCGCTGCCGATATGGGCTGAAGACCTTACGGAAAGGAGACCGCCATGCAAAAGAAAACATGTAAACTGACAGGAATTCTGCTCTCTGCCGTGCTGGCTGCGCTCGGCGCCGCCGGAGGCTGGCTGTACCACCGCTATGTAGGCTGCGGCGCAGGCACATGTGCTATTGCGTCAAGCCCCTGGCTTTCCGTCGGCTTCGGCGGTGTGATTGGGCTGCTTCTGGTGCTTGTCCTGCGGCCGGACAGCGGAGACTGCCGGAACCCCGGCAGCGCCGAGTGAGAACACCTCTGCGAATGGAGGATGCACCATGATCCGAAGAGCATTGCTGTTTCTGCTTGCTGCGGCATTTTTCCTGGGCGGATGCACTGTCCTGTGGAATACGCTGAAGAAAACGGAAGCACAGAAAACGGAAATGAGGGAAACAGAAATCATCGAACAGTCCCCGGATATGCCCGGTGAGGAGAGCACGTATATGGATACCACGGAAAATGTCATTTATCTGGCGGGCGGCTGCTTCTGGGGCATGGAACAGCTCATGCAGTCCATCCCCGGCGTCATCGATGCCCAAAGTGGCTATGCCAACGGCACCTGCGAGGCGGACGCCAATTACAGAACCGTCTGCGGGGGCGGCACCGGGTTTCGGGAGACCGTGCGGGTGGAGTATGACCCGGAGCAGGTGAGCCTTGACGCTCTGCTGCTGGCCTACTTCTATGTCATCGACCCAACGGTGGAGAATCGGCAGGGCAACGACATCGGCAGCCAGTACCAGACCGGCGTCTATTATACCAACGACAAAGCCAAAGAAACGGTGGAGCGCATCGCTGAGCTTGAGCGGGGCCGCAGTGAGAAGTTCTTTGTGGAGATCGACCCGCTGAAAAACTACTATCCTGCCGAGGAATATCATCAGGATTATCTCGAAAAG
>CAVBAZ010000342.1:0-5765 GCA_963593515.1 Bacteroidaceae bacterium | reverse complement strand
CCATGTCCCTGACGGTGGAGAACTTCGGCAAGAATTTCTACCTGACACTCAAGGGGCAGATGAGCCACCGGGTAGAGCTGGGCAAGGACGCGAGGGGCAACCTTGTCCGCATCGACAACGCCCTCGCCCAAATGCCGGAACGGCTCCAGACGGTGCAGAGCAGGCTTGAAAATGTGCAGGCGCAGCTTGCGACAGCCAAGGCGGAGCTGGGCAAGCCCTTTCCGCAGGAGGCGGAGCTTCAGGAGAAGGGCGCGCGGCTTGCGGAGCTCAACGCCGAGCTGAACATCGACGACCGCACGCCCATGGAGCGCGCTGCGGAAACCGGCGCTGCAAAAGCCGCCCGCACGTCTGTCCTTGAGAAGCTGAAAGCGCCCAGCGTCCACGGCGCTGGGGAAAAGAAAAAATCTCACGAACAGGAGGCACGATGAATATGAACGAGGCATTACAGCAATCGTTATACGACAAGCTCTCACGGGAGCAGGACAAGTACCGGGACTGGCTGAAGGGCCAGCCCCCGGAGGAAATCCTCCATCACAGCTATGAATACACCGTGCGGGAGGATATTTTGATGAGCATGGAGGAGCTGACGCTCAGCGAGGCGGAAACGCGGGCGCTGCTGCTGTCCCCCTCGCCTATGGCGATCCTCTACGACAAGTTCTCCGATCTGGAAACCGGCTATATGGACACGATCCGCGACAGCATCGAGGACACGGCAAGGGACGAGGCAAAAAGGCTCAAGGAGCTGCCGGTCTATCCCTACCCCGCCGACCACGCGCGGGAGCACGGGGAGCTGGACGCATACCGCGCCTCCCTCCACGCCAACGTGAGCTGCAAGGGGGCCATTGAAGCCGCCATCCGGGAGCACTACCGGGACAACCGGCTGGACGCCGGGGCGGCGGTAGGACAGGTAGCGGAGCAGTTCGGACAGGAGCGGATGCTCTACGTCCTGGCGGCAACCGTCCGCCACTTTGACTACGACGGGCGCATCTCGCAGGACAACAAGCGCTGGGCGAATACCATTCCCGCTTATCAAAACGGGGACGGCATGGATAGCGACCGCTCGGCGCAGTTTGTGGTAGGCGCACATCCCGGCCTGACGGATATGTTTCTCACGCAGGCGCGGCATGAGCAGCGGCTGCGCCAGCCCCTTACCGCCGACGAGATCAGAACGGAGGCTGCGCGGCTGCTGGGTAAACTGCAAGAGCCCGATCAGCCCAACAGCCCCGGCGGTACGCACTTCATCGCAGAGCTTTCCCCGGACTTTGCGGCAAGAGCCAACAGCCGCGACACGGCGGAGCTGCAAAAGCTGCTGCCCTTTCGTTCCCTCGCCCTCTCCAACCTGAAGGACCGCAAGGGCGTGTTTGCCGTCATCTCCAAGGAGGAGGACCGAACCCAGCCGCTCCGCAGCCGGAAGCCCTCCGTCCGCTCCAAGCTGCAACAGGCGGCGGAAACGCAGAAGCCACCCGCTGCAAAGAGCAGGGAGCCGGAGCGCTGATATGGCGAAGCAGAAGCGGGACGTGCTGCTCAAGGTCCGCGTGACGCCGGAGGAACGGGAGCTCATCCGTCAGAAGATGGCGCTGCTCGGCACGGACAACATGGCGGCGTACATGAGAAAGATGGCCATTGACGGCTATGTGGTGAAGCTCGACCTGCCGGAGCTGCGGGAGCTGGTTTCGCTGCTGCGGTATTCCTCCAACAACCTCAATCAGCTTGCGCGGCGGGTGCATGAAACAGGGCGCGTTTACGCTGCGGATATGGATGATATACTCCAAAATCAGGAGCGGATCTGGCAGGCGGCAAGCGGTATCCTGTCCCGCCTTGCAGCCATCCGATAATGGGGTATTTATCCCATGCGGGGCGGCTTGCTGCACGCAGGCCGCCCCTGCTTTTTTGTTCCCCGTCATCCTTGCAATCTGGAGCATATTCCTGTATCCTGTTCTCACAATACAAAACGAATGGAGGAAAAAGAGATGCGCTTTCTTTTGAAGCTTCTGTTTGCGCCGGTCATGGCTGTGCTTGCCGTCGTGTCATGGTTTCTTGTGTTCGTTGTCGGCCTCTCCAGCGGCATCCTCTGCATCCCCGCCGCCATTCTCGGCTTTTTCGGGCTGTTCATACTCTTTGTGGATTCCGTCAGCTACGGCGTGGGGCTGCTGGTGATCGCGTTCCTCATAAGCCCCTACGGGCTTCCCATGCTGGCGGGCTGGCTGGTGGCAAAGCTCCATGTCCTACGCTATATGCTTCGGGACTGGATATATGGATAAGGCTGTTTCCAGAAACGCCGCATCAAGCAAAAGCGCGGAGCATATCGCCCCGCGCTTTTCGTTTTATTCGATCTCGTAATCCTCGCTGTCGTCGGCCTCGCCGGTGGTGCAGGTGAAGCACATATTCGTCCCCGTGATGGCGCTGCCGGTTGCCCAGATGGGTGCGCCGCAGATCATGCACCTTGCGCCGTTTTTCTTGGCGGCGAGGGATTCCCGCAGCGCCGCGATCAGCTCCTTGCGGTTGGTATCCCTGTTGTTTTTTACTACGCCGTCCGCAAATTCTTCAATGGAAATATAGGTGAACATATCATTCCTCCGTTTTGACCGTAATATATTTTTGATTGCGGCTGTTGGGCTTATCGGGAATGGTCATGCGAAGCTGCCCGCTTTCCAGCAGGGGCTTCAAATGGGATTGCATAAGGCTGCGGACGCTTTTATATCCGCAGTATGCGGCGATCTCGGTTCTGGAACGCGGCTCTTGGCAGCAGGCCAAAATCTTATCTCTGATACCGACTTGTGCGGCATCTTGTGCGCCGACTTGTGCGTTATCTTGTGCGTCGTGACTTTCACTGCGGAAGAACACAACAACGAACCCTGACTTCATAATCTTAAACGCAAACCGGCAATTTGCTTCGTTGCAGGCATCGGCAATCCGCTTCAAGCCTGTGCCGAAGCTCTCCACATCCTTTGAGTAGTAGAGGATGGAGGTGATCAGCGGATTTCTGCGCACGGGGCGCTCATCGCCGCTGATGAAGTCCTCCGGCTTATAGCCCTCCGGGAAGCTGCCCGGATTATATATCTCAACACGGTCTTTGTAGATGGCGACCTCGTTGCTCTGACAAGCGCCGTAGTCCTTATGACAGAAGGAGTTAATCAGAGCCTCGCGGATGGCATCGGCAGGGATTTCGGGAATCTCCTTGCGCTGCAAGGAACCGTCAAAATGAACGCGCCAGTGGATGTTGCTCATGATGTATTTTTCGGCAAGCGCCACCAGCTCAAACACCGTTCCGCGATGACGCTGGATGTCCAGAAACGTCAGCCGCTCCGTTCCCGCGAAGATCGCCATTTGCAGCTCTGCGTACATACTCTCGCAGAACAGCACCATGCCCGCGTTCAGCAGATGCTCTCCCTCGGTCAGCAGCAGCTTATTCAACGCAGAGGTCTTATCCGCATATTCAAATTCAATGCGCTTTGCCTCATGCCCGCGCTCAATATACCGCTCGACCAGCTTTCCGTCTACCTGCTCCACAAGAAAGTTTGACACGCGCCGTTCCCATGCGTCCTCTGCGCCGTCCTGCTTTCTCAGGTAAGCCACAAGCTCCTGCTGCGACAGCACCTTGTCCTCGTCCGCAACGCGGATGCGGGCAACATCATACGCAAAGTATGGCGTATTGTAACCCTCAAAGCGGACAAGGATGCACTCTTTCCCGTCGATGCGCACGGTCTGTATCTCAGGAAAAATCTGCGGCTCGATATGATTGGAGATTGCCTGACTGATGTCCCGCAGCGTTTTTTCGGAGATTTCCTGTCCGATGGGCGTACCGTCCGGCCTGACCCCGAAATAGAGTTCTCCCTTCTGATGCTTGTTGAGAATTGCGCCGATGGAAATGATCCCTTCCTTCAGCTCTCCGGTGGACTTCTTAAATTCAAGCGTTTCGGTTTCTCTGCCGAGATTCATTTCCTATCACCCCGTTTTTGTTCCTCGCTGTCATAGGCGAATGGTACGCCACGCTGCTTACAGTATTCCCGTATCACAAACATTGTCATCTTGTTCGGAACGGTTCTTCCGTTCTCCCAACGGTTTACCGTTGCGCAGCTCACATTCAAATCCTCCGCAAGCTCTTTTTGCGAAATCCTGCGCTCGCTGCGCAGCTTGATAATGGAATCCGCAAAATTCATACGCGCACACTCCTTTTGCATAGTATAACACCTGTTAGGCGCTTTTACAACCGGAGCGGCGCATTGTTCAGAAAAAAGTTGCAAATCCATCCCACCGAAAGGAGGCCCCATGGCGACCACACGCATCATTTCCATGCACGTTAATCAGGGCAAGACGATTGCCGACTGTCTGGCCAGTCGCATCGGATATTCAAAAAATCCCGAAAAGACGCAGGGCGGTGAGCTGATCTCCGCCTATCAGTGCGACCCCAAAACCGCCGATGCGGAGTTTCTGTTCTCCAAGCGGCAGTACAAAACCCTCACCGGCAGGGAGCAGCAAAGCGACGTGATCGCCTATCAGGTGCGACAGTCCTTTAAGCCCGGTGAGATCACGCCGGAGGACGCAAACCGCGTGGGCTATGAGTTTGCCGAGCGGTTTCTGAAAGGACGACACGCCTTTTTCGTTGCCACGCACACCGATAAAAAGCACATTCACAATCACATCATCTGGAACTCCACAACGCTGGACTGCAAGCGGAAGTTTCGGGATTTTCTCGGCTCCGGCAGGGCCGTCGCACGGCTCAGCGACGTCATCTGCACCGAGCACCGGCTCTCCGTGATTGCTGACCCGAAGCGCGGCGTTAATCACTACGGCAAGTGGCTGGGCGACAACGCGAAGCCCACCCATAGGGAGCTGCTCTGCGGCCTCATCGACGCGGCGCTTTTGCAGAAGCCCGACAGCTTCGACGCGCTTTTGAAGCTGCTGGCGGAGGCAGGCTGCGAGGTCAGGCGGCGCGGCAATACGCTGTCCCTGCGGCACCCGGACCGCAAGGGCTTTATCCGCCTGTCCTCCATTGAGAATTACACGGAGGGCGCGCTGCGCGCCGTCCTCGCCGGGGAAAAGGAGCATACCCCGCGCAGAAAGAGGGCGCAGGCCACGCGGAAAAAGGGCGCGCTGCTCATCGACATCGAGGCGAAGCTGCAAGCGGGAAAGGGCGTGGGCTACGAGCGCTGGGCAAAGGTGTTCAACGTCAAGCAGATGGCGCAGACCTACAATTATCTCCGGGAGCATGGACTGCTGGACTACGGGGAGCTGGAGAAAAAAGCCTCTGCTGCAACGGAACAGTTCCACGCGCTGTCTGCGCAGATCAAGGCGGCGGAGACGCGCATGGCGGAGATTGCCGTGCTGAAAACGCATATCATCAACTACGCCAAGACCCGCGACGTTTACGCGGGCTACCGCAAGGCCGGTTACTCGAAAAAGTATCTCGCGGAGCATGAGGGCGACATCCTGCTGCACAAGGCGGCGAAGAATGCCTTTGACGAGCTGGGCGTCAAAAAGCTGCCCTCCGTCAAGAGCTTGCAGGAGGAATACGCCAAGCTGCTATCGGAGAAAAAGGCGGCGTATGCCGAATACCGGCGTTCGCGCGATGAGATGCGCGAGCTGCTGCTCCACAAGCAGAACGTGGATCGTATGCTGGGCAAAAACGAGCGCGAGGAGGAGAAGAAAAAGGAGCATGACCGGCAATAACGGTCACGCTCCTAAGCGTTTCGCAGAAACGCGCAGCCGCGCATCTTGCGCGTTCAAAGGGGTCTTAGGGGCGTTGCCCCTGACAAGCAGAGGGG
>CAVBAZ010000341.1:0-7205 GCA_963593515.1 Bacteroidaceae bacterium | reverse complement strand
AGGAGAAACACGCCATGCGTTATACACACCACCGAGGCTTGGCCGCCGTCACACGGTGGGTCAGGCTTAAATTTGCTGCCATGAATCTGAAAAAATTGGCCCAATGGAGTTGGGAAAACTCCATTTTTCGTCTTATATTCGTTTGTTTTTCCCCAAACTGCAAGAATTCCCCCGCTTTCGCTGCGTGAAAGCGGGGATTCTTTGACAGACTGAGCAAGCCCTGTGACCGTTAGTCACCGGGCTTGCTTTACGGTACTGCCGGTTTTGGTTCAAATGACCTTTCCGCCTTTTTGGGCATTCTTAGCCTTTTCCGCTTTCTGTGCTTCATCCCGCTTTTGCTGCTCCGCCAGCCTTTTTTCCTTATCCATGCGGCTGACGATATCCCCTCCGATTACAAAGCCCTTGGGGAACTGGTGTCCCGGACGCCAATCGCAAACCTCCTTTATTTGCGTGGGGTCGTGCAGATCGCGGTTTGCCAGCGTCTCCTTGAACTCCTTGGAGTCGTAGGCGATCTTCCTCAGTTCCTCGTTGGACAGGTGCTCATTCGTGTCATAGTCATGGCTCAGCAGGCCGAATACCGCAGACAGCGCGACGGATTCTCTCGCACGCTCCACCACCTTCTCCGACGGCTGTGTACCGGCCTTTCTTGCGGCCTCCGCCTCCGTAAACGCCTCCTTGTACAAGCGGACGCTCTCCTTATCCAACACTTGGAAACGGGCGTGCTTGAGTGCCTCGCCGCTCATCTGCATAATGCGCTCGCCCAAGGGGAAAAGGTAGTCATCCGGGTTTCCTATGTACTTCTCGACCTTCTCTGTGTCCGCCGGGTCGAGCTTTCCGATGGTCGCCTTGAACAGCGGAGAAGTGCGGATCATCTCAATCAGTCGGGGGTACATACCGTATTCGACGGCGGCTTCAAAAACGCCGTGTGTGCGCTCGTCGGCCATCATTCCTTCAAGGATCAGTCCGGCCAGTGATGTTTGCAGATGCTCGCCGCCCTTTTCGCCCAGCTGGTCATACTTCTCGCTTTCGTTCTCTATCTGCTGGTTCAGGTAGTCCATTGCCGGATGTTCCTCGCCGTTCTCGGCGGCCTCACGCGCCCAGTCCTCCTTCTTCCATTTCTCGATATCGTAGAATATCGCCTTCAGGCTGTCGTTGAAATGGCGTCTGTCGGCGCTCGTACCCTTTTCGACGGCCTTCTGCTTGGCGACCAGCGGTGCTTCCTCCCGCAGCATGGGCATGGCACTGCGCAGCAGCGCGTCGCCGACCTGCTTGCAGAACTGATTTTCCGCCGCCCAGTCCTTGCCGAGCTTCTTCTCCCAGTCGAACTTATTGAAGCGCTCCGTGAATACATCGCTTAACCGAATGGCGTCCTGCAGGGCGGACAGCTGTCCCTTCTCCACGGCATTTGCCAGAACGCCGCTCGCGCTCTCCTGCGTAAGCATATACTGCAAAACCTCGGTGGCCAGCACAGTTCTCGCCGCTTGCGGCTTGAAGCCGTAGGAATCTTTTTTCTGGCGTATCGCCACGATATTCCTGAAGTTCTCATGCGCCCTGATGCAGTGTGTTTTCATGGCTGCGCCGGCCGTCGTGTTGATTCTGCTCTGCACCTCACGCGCCTCGCTCAGGGCACCCTTGAGCTTCTCCTTGAAATCCTCCTCAAGCTCATCGTCCTCGTCCTCGTGGATGATGTTGATGCGGTTCTGATTTTCCGGCGCATCGGCGGCAGGCTTCACTTCTTTTTTCTCCTCGTCCCTGCGCTTTTCGTCCTTCGGCGCGTTCTGCCCGAGAACATCGTCCTTGTGCTCCTGCTTCGCTTTATGCTCCTGCGCCAGCTTGTCCATCATGACGCCGGTGAAGAATTCCTGTCCCGCTTGGGCGCACAGTGCACGAAATTCCTTGGTGTCGCCGAGCTCGGGCATAATCTCGATGTTGTCGTCGTGAAAATACTCTCCAAGCAGCCGCTTAAAGGCGTCGCTCTCGGCAATCCGCTCGGCGAGCTGATCCGCTTTTCCGGCGTTGACGATCTGCGTGACCGGAACCTGCACGGCGGCCTTGGGATTCTGCTTCTGCTTTTCCTGCTCCGAGCTCACCAGCTCCGACACAACGCGGCGGGCTGCATTCAGCCTGACATTTTGAAGCAGGGTGTCCTTATCCGCCTGTGTCACCTTCGCCCCGGTGAGCGTTTTACCCGTATCTATCGTGCGCTTGAAGCTGACGCAAAAGCCATCGTTGCCTTTGATGCTTACTTCTATTTTCTTCTTCGCGGCGGCACTGTCCTTCGACGCGCCGGCAAGATCCTGCGTCAGCGCACCGAAGTCCTTGGCGATGTCCTTCTTCGCGGCGTGAACCTGCAGCTGTACCTGCTGCACCTGCGGCGGCTGCTGCGGCTGCTGCGGCTGCTGCTGTTGCTGCTCCACCGGCGGCTGTTGCTGCTGTTGTGCCTGTGCCTGTGCTTTTTCCTTGTCCTTTGCCAGCTTGTACTGCAACGAGCTCATGCCGGCGTATTTGGGGACATTTCGCTCCGGGGCGAGGGGACCGGGCATATCCCGCTCCGCCGCATCGCGCATGGCCAGCGTGTTTTTCTGCTCGCCGAGGTAGTCCAAATGGCGCAGCTTTTTCTGCGCAAACTCCAGCACACGGTTGGCAAACTCCACGCGCTCCCGCTCGTAGGTGCCGCTCCAGTTCTGGTCGGGGTGCTGCTCCAGCTTGTGGGCAAGATACGCCTTCGCGCTCCACAGCAGCTCGCCGAAACGCTCTCCGGCAAGGGTCATTTCCTCTGCGGAGGGCTCTTCACCGAGATGCATACCCGCCACATTATCCAACGCATCGCGCATATCCTCAAACGGGGGAGAGGTGCGCCTTTTCTTGCTCCATCCGTTGCAGCGTTCCGCCAGCGCCTGCGCTTCCTCGTGCAGTCCCTGACGGAAGAACTCGCCGGAGGTGTCTATCTCGGCGGAAACGATACCGTTGTCATTGGCGTGGCCGAGCTTGAGAATCAGGGTGCGGTCGTCCTTGTGAAATACGCTGAACCCCGGCAGCCGTTCCTCCAAAACCTCATCCCCTGCATCAAGCGCACAGCGCCTCAGCCCGAGGCGCGAGAGGGCGCGCCCCGCCGTGACCTGATACTCCGGCGCGCTCTCCAGCAACGCATAGGCAAGAGCGTCCTGCGGCTGCCGATCCTTTTCATGCGGAAGGAGTCTGCCGCTCTGCGTGTTAAAGGCGCGGTAGAGCTTGAACGGGTCGAGCAGCGCAAAGTAGGGGTTGGCCACCTGCTCGGCGGCCTCTCTTATCTGGAGAACATCAAATGCATTGTCCAGCCAGCTCTTCCGCATCGCCTCCTGTCTGTCCTTAGAGGGATGCTCCAGCCCCAGCTTGTTCAGGAAACCGAAGATCTCCGTTCCTACCATTTGCAGCTCTACGGCATTGTTGTTGAGGATGTCGAAGGCCTCCTCCATGCCGTTTTGGAAGCCGGAATAGTTGCCGCTCTGAATGGCGGCGACGGCGGATTGGTAGCGGTGATGATTCTCGGAGCCGTTCCTGATTTCCCGCTCCACCTCGCGGAGAATAAACTCCGCACCGTTTTTCAGGTCGCGCTTCGCCAGCTCCTCGGGCGTATCGTCCGATTTCTTGACGGCGGCGTGGTGCTTTTTGCGCAGCTCAAGGTACTTTTCTTCGGTGATGTCGCCGTTGGCCAGCGCGGTCAAAGCTACGATGGCATCGTTGTACTGCCTGTCCTCCGCCGTGCCGCCCGTCTTTATCAGGCGGTTCAGGAAGCGGTTTGTGTTGATCTGCTTGAGCTGGTGATTTTCGTCGTAAAGTCCGAGCCGTGCGGTGGCGTTGCGCCATTCCAGCTCCTGCAGCACACGCTGCTTCACGGACTTCATGACCTCCGTGCGGCAGCGTTGGGCATAGTCATAGCGGCTTTCGTTGTCCGGCCCGATCGTGTTGCTGTCGGGACGCAGGCGGCCGTAGATCTCGGACTGCTGCTGCCGCTGCCGTGCGGCGAAGCTGTTGAACGAGCTGTCCAGATCGTCAGGGTTCGGGCTCATGGCCTGTATCTGCTGCTCCACACTCCGCATCGCTGCGGTCATTGCTTCCTCGGTCAGCTCCACAGAGCCGTATTGACCGTTGGTCAGTGCCTTGAGCAGAAGGGAATAATAAACATCAGTAACACGCGGCATAACACATTGCTCCTTTGTCGGTAAAATTACGAGTATTGCAGCTTACGCTCCATTATACACCTGTTTTGTCGATTTGTCTTGCATAATTTTACACAACGATGGTGGAAATGTTCATCCCGCTTTCGGGCAGTAGGGCGGAAGTGTACAAACGCAGATCCTTGCAGCACGATGGCACAACCGCTGCACTTGGTTACATTTGACATTTTTTGTCAATGCTGCAAGCTTTTCTTGACCCCCACGCCAGCCACAGCACACCGGGCAGCAGAAACAGTCCTGCGCCGGCGCTCGCCGTCAGGTAAAGACACACGGCCAGCAGCAGCTGCAGCAGCGCGGAGGTGCTGTTCGGCAGCATCGGCGTGATGTATACCTCCGTGTTTCAGATACCGCTGCGCTTTATCATGTGGACGGCGGGACTGTCTCTGTTCACAAACATAAGTCACAAGGACGCGCTGAAAAAGCTGGCGTGTCACCCCTGCATCATCGCGGTGTTCGTGGGGCTTTTGCTGATGGTGCTGCCGATAGAGCTGCCGGACTTCCTGACCAGCTCCCTCAACGCCATGAGCAGCTGCACCACACCCGTCTCCATGCTGGTCATCGGCTCAATTTTGGCGCTGGCGCCCATACGCAGCCTGTTTTCCCCGCCGGTGCTTTATTTTACCGCCCTGCGCCTTGTGGTATTCCCGCTGCTGGTGTACGCCCTGCTGCTGCCCTTTGATCTGGATCGCCTGCTGGTGGATATCTGCGTGCTGATGACCGCGATGCCTGCCGGCTCAAGTACTTCGATTTTGGCAAATCAATACGACTGCAACGCCGTATTTGCCTCGGAGATCATCTTCACCTCCACGCTTTTCTCCATCGCCACCATACCGCTGCTGTCGCTGCTGTTCTGAATAGGCAGTAAAAAGCCCCAAGCCCCAAGCCGTTTTCTCCCACGATGTCCTGCAGAATAGAAGGCTGGGAGTCCGAATCCCTCATGAAGCAACATCTTGAGCGGCCAATGTTTTTTCACTGCTGCAAGAGATCAAAAAGAAATTCAAAAAACGGGAGTATTTACCGCTCCCGCTCTCTGCTTTTCAGATGCCGCCGGTTTGAAGCTCTCTGTTCTTGCTCTCGCTGGCGTATTACGCTGCGGGCAGCATATTCTTCCATGTACTCATTCAGTACACGAGCCGTCTCCTGCCTGGCGTTAAGAAGCAAACTGAACGAAGGCTTTCTTTGCAAGGCATCCTCTAACTGCCTTTCCGCCGCCTTTTCCTGTGCAGGGCGGATGACCTGACGCGCTTTGTACAGCTCCACCGGGTCAATGTCCGCAGCTGGCGATTTCAGATCGGCGTACTCAGCCAGCACCTTATCCAACTCGGCAGAGTATTTCTGTTCCTGCACCTCCAGCTTTTTTAGACCTGCCTCCATGGTGGCAATATCCTTGCGGAACGTCTCTGCGCCTGCATCCTCCGCATACTCAAATTTTTGCAAAAGAAGTGCCTTTTCCGAACGCAGTTCCTCCAAATCTTCTGTCAGTTCTGCAATGCGGACAGCCAGCGCCTTGTGTCGTTTCACATGATATACTGGCAATTCCTTTTTCTCTGTAACCAGCGATTTGCGCTCCTTGCTCTTTTCCTTGATCTGCTGCACCAGACCGGTGTAACGCTCCAGCTCCGGCTTCCATACGGCAAGGGATTTTTGAATATGAGATTTGCCGTTGCGAATATGGGATAGCTGGTAGCAGAAGATCAGCACACGGCTGCGCAGTTCTTCCAGTCCTTCAGCAATGGCGGGGATGGTGCGGGCAACCAGTGCGGCCAACTTTTTGATTTCGGCTTTTAACTCCCGCAGCAGCGTATTGTCTGCCTTGATTTGCCGGTTAATCTCGCAGCGGTCAGAGATGATTCCCTTTCGCTCCAACGCCTGCGCTGCCGCGCCTTCATGGATGGTGGGAATCTCATCCAGACCCCGTGCGGCGTTGCTGCGGTGGTCAATGCGTTCCTCCCGCCCGGCGCGTTCCAGATAACGGTTGGACACATCTGCCCACGCCGCCCGCCATGCCACAAGCTGCTCTTCGCTATTCCAGCGTTCGGAGATGGGATTCTGTCTGCCGTAGCGGGTGCTTTTGGGATGCTTGTCCGCCCGGACAAGTCCCTGTGCATCTGCCTCGGAAGGAACCATATACACCTTCTTTTTGCCAACCTTGTAGGGATACTGTTTTTCCCACCCCTTGTTCTGCGCAGCTTTGAACTCAGCGGCAGTGAAGCCCCGTTCCTCGCCGTTTTTCATGCAGAGATATTCCTTCTCGGTCTTGTACTGCCACTTGCCCCGTTCATCCAGCGGGCGCACTGTCAATAGAATGTGGGCATGGGGATTGTGACCGTCCGTGTCATGGATGGCAGCATCAGCGCACATCCCGTCTGTCACAAACTGTTCTCGGATAAATTCCTGCAACAGTGTGATTTGTTCTTCACGGTTCAGCTCTATGGGCAGGGCAACGACGAATTCACGCGCCAACCGGCTGTCCTTGGATGTCTCCACTTCTTCCACGGCGTTCCATAGCTGCTCCCGGTCTTTCCATTCCTGTGGGGCATATTCCGGCAGGAAAACCTCCTGCCAGACAAGCCCCTGCTTTTTCGTGTAGTCGTGCTGTATCCCGTCGTAATCGTTGTAGAGACGGGAGCAGCTCAGATAAGCGGAGGCGGCCACGGCGGAGCGTCCTGCGCCCCGGCTGACCACCTTTGCTTCCAGATGGTAAATTGCCATATCTTGTTCACCTCGTTTTCTTTTTTCTGTTTCTCTTTCGTAAAAGAGAAAATGGACGGGTGCGAGCGCACTGTCCATCTCTGCGGCAAAGCTGCCGGTGGCAGGTTTGTGCAGGCAGTTGGAGAAATAACGTCGGTTGAAGCGACGGTATTTCTCCAATCGCGCAGACGATGACAGCAGCGCCCGCAGGTGCTGTGGCATTGTCTGGCGGCTGCCGCAGTAGCCGCAATCCCCCTCGGAGAGCGCACGATGCCGCAGGCATACCACCGCCTGTTT
>CAVBAZ010000340.1:0-12872 GCA_963593515.1 Bacteroidaceae bacterium | reverse complement strand
AACAATAATAACAATAATAACAATAACAACGGCCATTGATAAGAGATACCCACGGCAGACATTACAGACTATGATAAGGTGGTGACAGCTCCCTATGCGCATGATACCGGGCAAAATAAAAGTTGAGGTCGAGTTGTTCAAGGGCGTGACGCTGCCTGATATTCTGGTGGGCGGCGTGGCGGCAGCCATGGTCGTGTTCGTGGTGCTGTCCAGTCTGCCCGGAAAGATACTCATCGCCATCGGTGTGGCGATTCTGGCCGTTGGCCTGATCGTCCGCATCGACACAGTGCCGAACTACCTCTATCTGCTGCACATCATACGCCATTTCGGGTATGTGCGCATGTTCGGCAGGGTGTTTGACGACAGTATGCTGATGGCCCGCAAGGAGGGCACCTCGGCCGAGATGTGCTTCGACCGCCTGTTCAGGGAAAAGAAGCAGGAGGAGCAGGCGCCCAAGAGCCGCAAGGAGAAGAAGGCTGCGGAAAAGGAGCGGCAGCTTGAGCGCAAAAAAGAGGACAAGCTGCTCAAGAGCAAGGCGACTCCTCCCGAGGAGAAAGAGGCGATACGCGCCCGCCGCGCCGCCGCCGCGAAGGAGAGTGCCCGCAAAATAGCGGAGGCGAAGGAGGCCACCGCCGACCGCGCCCCGATGGAGCGCATCATGGCGTTCACGGGCATCGGCGGCGGCTACATAGAGTACGGCGGCAAGTATTTCGGCGCGGTGCTGGAGATACCGGCGGTGGAGTTCCGCTTCTTCAGCGCATTCCGCCGCAGCAACGCCATCGAGAACGGTCTGGGGCGTGTCCTGCGGGCCATCAACGCCGATTATGCGGCGAACATCGTCAAGATCGAGCGTCCCATCCGCTACGACGACTATCTGCAAATCGAGTACGACCGGCTGGACGACCTGAAAGCATCTTTTGAAAAGGGGATGCTGGGCGAGGAGGAGTACAAGACCCGTGTGGAGATCATGTATGACCGCATCAACGACGTGCGCTCCCTGTGCAGCGACAATAAGGTCATCGAGCCGTTTTACTATCTGGTGCTGTTCGAGAGCGATAAGCGGCAGCTCTACAATCAAGTGCAGTCCGCGATGACGACGCTCCGCGCTGCGGAGATGTCCCCCAAGCTGCTGGACGACAAGGGACTGGCCATGTTCCTGCGCTATACGAACCAGCTGGACTTTGACGAGGCGGATATTGAGAATATTGAGCCGCAGGACTACGCGGTGTGGGCCATGCCGCAGACGGTGGATGTCAAGGCGCGCACGGTGCAGGTCAACCACATCGTCACGCACAACCTGCGCATGGTGGCGTATCCCACTACCGTGGGTGACGCTTGGCTGGCGGGCGTGATGTCCATGCCGGGGACAAAGGTCGTGGTCAAGTGCCGCCCGATGGAGCGGGCCAAGGCCATACGCGGCATCGACCGCTCATTGCAGGAGCTGCGCGGGCAGTATATGGCCACGGGCGTGGACTCGCGGCGCATAGAGCTTCAGGAGCACATCGAAACGCTGGGCGGGCTGCTGGCCACCCTGCAGCAGGACAACGAGTCGCTGCTGGAGGTGAACATCTATGTGACGGTCTACGACATCGCCGCCACCCGCGCCGACAGCTCCATCCCCCAGCCGCCCAAGTCCGACAGAACCGTTATCGCCAACATGAAGCGGGCGGTGCGCCGCTACTATCAGGAGAACGGCTTCCGCCTGAACAACATGGAATTTGACCAGATGCAGGCGTTCATCGGCTCGCAGGTCAGCGGCTACGACCCCATGTCGCGGCAGAGCCGGGGCATACCCAGCAATTCGCTGGCGGCGTGCTTCCCGTGGATATACGCCCATGTCTCCGATGTGGGCGGCATCAAGCTGGGCAGCAGCGACGGTGTGCCCGTGTTCATCGACTTCTTCCGCCGCGACAGTGAGCGCGTCAACTCCAACATGGTCATCGTGGGTAAGTCCGGCTCCGGCAAATCCTACGCCACCAAGAGCCTGCTGGCGAATCTGGCGGCGGAGGGCTGCAAGATATTTATCCTCGACCCCGAAAACGAGTACACCGAGCTGGCGGACAATCTCCACGGCAAGTTCATCAATGTGGGCAACGCCCAGTTCGGACGGCTGAACCCGTTCCAAATCATCACCGCACTGGACGATGACGAGTCGGACGGCAGTACCGTCTCCGGCAGCTACGCCACGCACCTGCAATTTTTGGAGGAGTTCTTCCGACAGATACTGCCCGACTGCGACAAGGACGCCATGGAGTACCTCAACAGCCTAATCGACCGCATGTACACCAACCGGGGCATCACGGGCGAGACGGATCTCAGCCGTCTGCGCCCGGAGGATTACCCGATATTCGATGACCTGTATGACACGGTGCTCACAGAGTTCCAGCGCACGGACAACGAGTATATCCGCACCATTCTGCGGACGCTGATGAACTATATCGCCAAGTTTTCCACCGGCGGGCGGAACGCCAACATATGGAACGGGCCGTCCACCGTGACCACGGAGGAGAACTTCACGGTGTTCAACTTCCAGAGCCTGATCTCCAACCGCAACAGCACCATTGCCAACGCGCAGATGCTGCTGGTGCTGAAATACATCGACAATGAGATCATCAAAAACCGCGATTACAACACGCGCTACGGCCTGCACCGCAAGATCGTGGTGGTGATCGACGAGGCGCATGTCTTTATCGACACCAAGTTCCCCGTCGCGCTGGACTTCATGTTCCAGCTGGCAAAGCGTATCCGTAAGTACAACGGTATGCAGATCGTCATCACGCAGAATATCAAGGACTTCGTGGGCAGCGAGGAGATCGCCCGCAAGTCCACGGCCATTATCAACGCCTGTCAGTACAGCTTTATCTTCTCGCTTGCGCCCAACGACATTCAGGATCTCTGCAAGCTCTATGAAAAGGCGGGCGGCATCAACGAGGTCGAGCAGGAGCAGATCACCACGGCTCCGCGCGGACAGGCGTTCACCGTCATGAGCCCCACCAGCCGCTCCACCTTCCGCGTGGAGGTGCCCAAGGATGTGGTCGCCATGTTCCACGACAGCGGCTTCCAGAGCCGGTACTTCTCCGGCGAGGAGGGTGCGCAGGTCTGGGAGGAGGTCGCCGGCGAGAGCCGCAAGCTGTATCTGGAGAGCAGGCGCAAACGCTGGGGCGAGGAGCAGAGCACCGCCGCGCAGACCGCGCAGACGCACCGCGCCGTCACCTTTGTGGAGACGGACGAGGAGAGCGAGGCGGCGCTGCACAAGGCGGCCAAGCCCGCCGTGAGCTGCACCTTCCAGGAGGAGACAGCCCCCGCGCAGGAGGTGCGTATGCAGGAGGTGTCCGCACAGGCCGCACCCGTGCAGCCCCCCGTACAGCAGAGTCCCGTACAGGCCGCACCCGCCAGCGCGGAGAGCGCGATTGCCGAGCTGCTCAGCCGCTTCAGCTACGATGCGCTGCTGCGTGAGATACAGCGCAGCGTGGATGCCGCAGTGGAGGCGCGGATAAAGGATATGCCAACCGCGCCCGCGCCGCAGACCGCGTCCGCGCCCGAACCTGTGCCGCAGGCGGAGGAGACACCGGCCATCGAGCCGATGCCCGCAGCGGCCGCACCCGCCGAGGCGGTATTTCCCGAAGAAATACCCGTCGAGGCGCTGCCTGTCGAGGAAGTGTCCATCGAAGCAGCGGCTGCCGACGAAGTGCCCGCCGAGGCGGAGAGCGAGCCTGTCTCCGGGGAGGAGACGGCCTACGGCGGCACAGATGGTGAGCAGGACTTCTCGGCGGACGCCGGAATGGATATTGTGGCCTTTTTGCAGGCCAATATCGGTGACTTCGACCTGCCGACGCCGATAGAGACCATGGAGATGTTCGAGGAAACGGTGGTAGACATTACGCTGGACGATCTGATACGGTACAACCGTAAGCAGCGCAGCGGATATAAGGGAAAAGGAGCAGAATGATGAATGTTAAACTCATAAACCGAGGACAGGAGGGCGAGCTGCTGCTGGAGGGCCGTCTGGATACCATTACCTCGCCGGAGGTGGAGACGATATTTTTGCAGACAGCGGAGCGCTTTGACAAGATCGTCCTGAACATGGAGGGGCTGGAGTATATCTCCAGTGCAGGACTGCGCATTATCAAGCGGCTTTATATGGCGATGGTCAAGAAAAACGGCACGCTGACGCTGACACATGTCCGCAAGATGGTCATGGAGGTTTTTGAGATGACGGGCTTCGTGGGGCTTCTGACCATCGAGTAAGGAGAGCCGTCTCAGCCAGGCGTAGGGAGGATGCACGATGCGCAAAACGAAGGACAATCGAACAAGGGAACCGCGCAGAAATCTTGCGCGGGGCGCGAACCGTTTTGCCGCGCTTCTGCTGGCGGCGGCACTGCTGCTGTCCGGCGGCATAGTGCTGCCGCAGCGGGCGGAGGCGGCGACCTACGGCGATCTGAGCGGAAGCTTGACCGACAACACCTATGCCCTGCAAATCAGCACGGGCATGGTGAGCGCGTCGGGCAATCTTGCCGATGAAATACTGTATTTCAAGATCACCTACACGGACCCGGACGGCTATACCCGCAGCCACCTTATCTTCCCCGGCGAGAACGCCCTGCAGGATTCGGTGAGCTGGGCGAACAGTGTGGGCAGCGAGAGCGTCAAGACGAACAACCGTATACTGACCATGTATACGAAGCTGGGCGTTGCCGCCGCTCCCGTCACCGCAGGCTTCCAGTCCTACGCAACGGATACCTACTTTTTCCAGCCGCTCAAGCCCGTCAAGAGCATTCAGAGCGTGGAGATGCTGATGTGCGACCAGCAGACAACGGTATCCGGCAGCACGAGTGACGACGATCCCGACCGCCAGACAACCGCCGGCACAAAGAGCAGCGGCGGGAGCTGGCACTGTCAGGCACTGCGCGTCTATCAGGTGTCCGCCGTCCGGGGCATGAAGCCCTACGGCTACCTCACCAACAAGCAGTACGCCGACTTTGACGGTACGCTGGTGGCGCAGATGGACAAGTCCCGCACCTTCAGCTGGACAACGGACAAAATGTTCCGCATCACCGCCAACGGCAGCGGGGACGGACGGCTGGAGCAGGTGAACGAAAGCTACTCCACCCAGACCGATGGGCGCATACTGCGCATCGACATTGCCGACACCTACGGCGCGGGCATCCGTGCCATGGGCAACAATACGGCAAAATCCATTGCCGCGTCCGATTTTGACGAGTGCGCGGCCATCGTCCTGCGCTATCGGGACATCTACGGTGCGCTGCGCGAGGCCGCCGTGCCCATGATGGCCTCCATGGTGGGCTACGCCCTGGAAAACGGTATTTCGCAGGAGCAGATGGTCTCCGGCCTTGCGCAGGACGGGCAGACACTGGCAGTGAAGGCGGAGCTGCCGGATGTTCAGAGCGTGGAGACCGTCCGCATCGTCTACGGGACGGAGGCGGCCAAGGCCGCCGCGGGTATTACCGTGACGCACGACACCAAGGGTGTCTCGGCGCAGGACCGCACCGTTGCGCCCGACGGGACGGAGGGCGTGACGACCGATCTGCTGAGCATCACCGGCTTCTCTGTCTACAACACAGCAAGCGCGAGCGTTTCGCACACGGTCGCCGATACGATGCTTCAGGTCACCTTCAACGGTACGCCGGAGAGCTATTACCGCGCACCGTCCGCCGCCGGGATGACGATACGCCCGGTCGCCAAGGGCAGCAGCGGCACGGAGATCACCCTGCAGGCGTATTCCGACGGCGCGAGACTGCTGCCGACGGACAATGCGGATCGCTATCTTGTTATCCTCAATACGGATGAATCCGAATTGGCCGGTACAACGGGCAATATTGCCATAGCCCTGAGCTATACCGACCTGAGCGGCAAGGCGCAGAGCAGCGAGACCATAGATGTCTCGGACGCGGTAACGCAGTACTACGGCGAATGGCCGGGCGTCAGCACGGGCTTCATGTACCGCGCCGGAGTGAAGAGCGGCGGAACGCTGTGCTTCCTGGTGTCGCTGAAGGATGTGGATAAATTCACCGGCGCGAAGCTTCTCGTCAGGGGCAGCACGGACGACTGGCAGATGAAAGGCATCGAGCTGTATAAGCTGGACGAGCTGGGAACGCTCAGGGGTGAGTGGAAGACCGTAACGGACGGCACGGAGAGCTCCGACCGCACCTATTACCGCGACTATTCGGGCAAAAAGCTCCTTGGGCTGAACCAGTCGGTGCTGGTGGACGGCGGACAGGATTCCACCACCATAGAGTTCAATTCCGACGACACCGCCACGGTGGACACCGACGCGGGCGACTGGTCCGACTCCCGCTACTCCATGACCTACGAGACGGCGCAGTCCCTGGCGCGGTTTGCCAAGGCGCGGTGCAGCTACACCGTGGCCGTGGAGGTGGGCGATGACCAGACCTCCACCGGCGGCGAGGGCAACTGCGGCTCGAAGAACCAGTTCTTCTTCCAGCTTGTGTTCGAGGACGGCAAGAGTGCCTACGTCCTCGCCAACCAGCAGCTGGCCTCCGACGGCTTCCGCAGCGGCTATACAGAGCAGTTCACCATCAGCACCAACCGCGACATGGGCGAGCTGACGGCGGTAAAGATACTCCCCGAGGACACTGCGGACAGCAGCGATGTATTCGATAAGCTGAAGATCGACTCCATCTGCGTCAAGAAGCAGAGCAGCGAGGCGGTCTCCCGCCAGTGGGTCATCAGCAATGTGGGCTGGATCGACATCAACTATAAGGACGACGATGCCGACGGCTCCAACGGCGACAG
Organism: Bacteroidaceae bacterium; assembly: GCA_963593515.1. Lineage (GTDB taxonomy): Bacteria > Bacillota > Clostridia > Oscillospirales > Oscillospiraceae > Vescimonas. Next base: position 6,098 of record CAVBAZ010000340.1, on the reverse strand, counting down.
CAAGGGGCGCTCCGAGGCGGACATCGTAAAGACCTACCAGGTGGAGGCCAGCACCTACGCCGTAAATCTGGAGTTTGCCATCACCACGGGCGCGTATAATGCCTCAGCCAACACGAACACGACCGAGCCGCAGTTTGTCGGTCAGGTGAACGCCATCGTGGAATACTACAACAGCAACGGCGCGCTCAAGACCGCCAGCTATGATCTGGTGGAGGCCATGTACGCCTACGCAGGGCAGGAGCGCAAGTCGGGGCAGTCGGAGGTCATCGGGCAATACCTGTGGCCGGGTGGCACGGAGAGCGATCCGAGTTTCATGTTCCGCGCCGGAAAGACCGACCGCTTCAACCTGGCCATCGAGGATGTGGCGCAGATACTCCGCGTGACGCTGGAGGTGCGCAGCAAAACGCAGACCACATGGAACATCGAGAACATGTATGTCTCTCTGGCGGGCAGCGGCGGACGGCGCATCATCAACACGGAGAATGAGTACCAGTGGCTCTATACAAAGGAGACGGAGCGGCTTTGCAGCAGCACGAGCTCCGGCGAAAAGGCGTACAGCATAAACCTGCCGATCAACCAGCTGCAGACCATCAACATCGACTTCACCGAGAACAACATCAAGTGGTCGCAGTCCGCGCAGGATCTCATCACCTCCGTCACCACGCGCCAGCCGGTCTCATCGGACGACACGCTGAACATCTACGTCTACCCGCTGCAGACGGCGGCGTCGTCCTCGCTCAGCGGAGTGACGATGAAGGCGGGTGCGCAGTACAGCCGCGTCTACAACGGCTTCAACCGCATCGAGACGACAATGACACTGGGCGAGAACAACGGCAAGCCGATATTCTACGCCACGGGCGTCCCCGCCTCCGGCATCAGCACACTAAACAAGCTGGAGCTTTACGCTTCGTTCAACGATCTGAACGCCACGGGGCAGGTAATGCTGGACTATGCCGTGGTGCAGCAGGTGCGCTCCGGCGTGGTCATCAACTCCTACTACATCAACTTCTCCGGCTGTGATGCCGCCGCCGACAGCCGCGGCGTGAGCCGTGCGCCGACAAGCAATCAAGTCGAGAGTGCGCAGTCCCATCAGACGGTGACGCTGTACTTCTCCGGCGACATGGCGGCAATGCAGCTTATTCAGGGGACGGAGGATGTGGCGGTGTCCCTGCTCTACACCACCACGAACGATGTGTACGAGCGGGAGTATGAGTCCTCCGCCGTCTACCTGACGGAGCAGGGCTGGACAGAGCTGCGCGCCGGCAGCGTTGCGGAGCTGACCTTCAACGAGTCGAATGTCAAGGAGGTCACGGGCATCCGCATCCGCGGCACGGGTCCGACCACACGCAGCGGCGTGGGTGTCGCCTCGGCGGTAGTCACGCGCTACGGGACGGACAGCAGCGGCAGCGGCGAGTATGTCGCGGGCAGCACCGTGTTCAACAACGCCGTGAGGCTTACGGCGGGGCAGAGCAATCAGATCATGCGTCAGGCCGCGCAGACGACCGGCTCCGTGCAGGTGAAGCTCACCGCCGCGATAATGAGCACCGATGGCGCCTCGGTGGCGGAGACGGTCACCGTGGCCAGCGGCGAGACGAAGCGTCAGCTTGTGGAAAGCGGGCAGACGGTCGTGATCACGCCGACAGTCACGGGCACAAAGGGCTTCACCTACACGGTGGAAAAGTTCAGGGATGACTTTACCTCTGCCGCGACAGGAGTAGTCACAGCGGTCGATGGAAGACTGACCTTCAGCGCGGCAAACGAGTATTCTACCGGCGTGGGTACGGAAGTTTACTACCGCGTCACCGTCACCAGCGTGGAGGCTCCGTCGGTGCAGACCGTGATGGAGTTTGCCGTTGAGCCGAAGTATGCGGCATCGACGACAGAGGCTACTTCGACAACAGAAACAACGGACACGCAGTCGCAAGGATAGGAGGCGATCCCGTGAAGAAAAGACGGATACTGATGCTGGTGCTGTCTGCGGCGGCACTGCTGCTGACGGCCTGCGGCAGCACAAGCGCAGGGAGCGGCTCCGCCCATCCGTACAGCTGGAAAAATCAGGGCAGCGACACGGTTCGCCTGACCGTTGAAAACCCGCCGCAGGAGGGCTGGTCGTGGGTCTGCGAGAACGCGCAGAGCGGCTCCCTGACGGTGGAGGCCGTGTCCGAAGGGGACAAGAGCGCGGTGTTCTCCGTCACGGGGAACGGCGCGGCGGGCGTGGTGCGCCTTGCCTGCCGCCGCGATACCGCGCCGTATGACGCAAGCTTCCGCATCGAGCTGGCTTTGGGCACCTCGGAAAAGGGCAGACTGACGGTCATGGACACAAGCTATACGGAATATCCCGCCACCGGAAGCGCGGGGGAGGAGGGCAAGCCCTCCTGCCTCTGGTACACGGCGGACGACGGCAGCCGCGAGGTCTATCTGGACAGCGGCGACGAGCTGTACGAGTGGCGGGCGCTGTCGTATGACGGCGCGTACCTCTCCGTGGAGGGGCCGAGCTACGGCGAGGAGGGCTGCACCTGCCGCCTGACGGGCCTTGCCGAGGGCGAGGCGGAGTTGCTGCTCTACGATACCGCCCACGATTACGGCTTCCGCCTCTCCGTGGCGGTGGCGGACGATTTGTCCGTGACCGTGACGGACTGCACGGCGGGCAGCTTTACCCTTGCGGCGGAGCAGATACCGAACATGGCCGAGGTCACGGCGCTGGTGGGCGAGCTGAACCTCCCGCAGTCCGTGCGTGTGCTGGAATGTGCCGCCGTGGAGGGCTGGTACGGCGAGGGTGAAAAGGACTGCGCCCAGCTGCGGGTGATGGCGGGCGAAACGGAATGGGATCTTCTCATCACCAAAAGCTACTCCACAGACACGCTGATCCGGCTGTGCTATACCGCATCCGATGCGGTATCGTTCTCCCAGACCGCCGTGGGCGACTATTACTGGGGCACGATCTGCACCACGCAGGCGGGACAGACTCTGTTCTGGAACGACTGGGAGGGGCGCAGCTATGTCCTCGGCGCACTGACGGAGGGCGCATCCCAGGAGCTGTTGCTGCAAACGGCGGCGTCGCTCTCCCCTGTGCCGGCGATGGCGGGGGCATGATGATGGACGAGAGGACAAGGGAACTGCGCCGCATACTGCTGGGGCAGTACAAGCGTGAGCCGGACGGCACGCTGACGGTGCTTCCGGCGGGGATCCAGAACACCCTGCCGCGCTTTCAGGGTCTTTCCACGGGCTGGGGCGCGATGCACCTGGGCGGCATGACCCGCAGGAGCCGGAACTATGATGCTCCGGCGGGCATGGACCGGGAGAAACTGGAGGGCGCACTGAAAACGCTGGGGCGGCTGGTTCGTCTGGAGAGTGCGCCCCAGGCGGCGGCATGCCTGTTCCAATACCGTATGGTGCTTCCCGTGCTTCTGGTGGCGGAGCAGGACGACAGCGGCGCTGCGGTGACGGCGTACACCCCACGGGATGCGCTGGCACAGTTCAGGTGCCGTCTGGCGTTGCGTAAGCTGGACGCTGTGCTTGCGCACCAGCCGGAGAAGGAGAAAAAGCAGAAATGAAACGACTGTACGGACAACTAAACATGCGCTGGCCGGTTGTGATCCTTTTTGCCGCGGTCACGGGCATCTATACCGGCGCGGTCATGTCGCTCGACGCTCTGAAGGACACATCCCTTCAGGACATCGGCATATCGTATGAGTGGTGGGTCATTTTTGCGGTCATCATCGTGGTGAACTGCCGCAAGGGCGGGGAGGCCATGCTCAAATGCTTTGTGTTCTTCCTGCTCAGCCAGCCGCTGGTGTATGCCACGGAGGTCCTGCTGGGAACGCTTGCGCCGGAAATGGCGTGGTACTATTACGGCTCGATCTGGCTGCCCGTGACCCTTCTGACGCTGCCGGGCGGCTTTATCGCCTACTACTGCGGGAAGCAAAATGGGCTGGGCGCCGTTATACTCGGACTTGGAAATACGATACAGGCGGTGCTCGGCGTACACTATTTCGCACAGGCGGTACTCGACTTTCCACACCACCTTTTAAGCAGTGCCGTGTGCTTTGCCTCGATTTTTCTGATGAGCTCTCAGATACAGCGAACGAAAAAGTATCGGCTCATATCTGTTCTGACGCCGCTGCTCCTCACTGCACTCATTGTCGTTTTCTGCAAAATGAGTGGGCGGACGCTTATCTGATAAGGCTATCTGAATGGGAGAGAAAAGGATGGAATTGGTAAGCAGGGCAATCATTTTTGCCGTGAAGGCGCATGACGGGATGCGCCGCAAGAGATCGGATACCCCCTACATCCTGCACCCCATGGAGGCGGCGGCCATCGTCGGCTCGCTGACGGCGGAGCAGGAGGTCATCGCCGCCGCGGCGCTGCACGATGTGGTAGAGGACACGTCCATCACCCTGGACGGGATCGCGGCGGAGTTCGGCCCCCGCGTGGCCGCCCTTGTGGCGGCGGAGACGGAGAACAAGCGGCCCGGTATCCCGCCGGAGCAGAGCTGGCGGCAGCGTAAGGAGGAGGCTATCGCGTTTTTGCGGAACGGGGCGGACAGGGACGCGAAGATGATCTTTCTCGGCGACAAGCTGGCCAACATGCGCTCCATTTATCAGCAGTGGTCACAGGTGGGCGATGCCGTATGGCAGGGCTTCCACCAGACCGACCCCGCGCAGCACGCGTGGTATTACCGCGCCATTGCCGAGGCGACCCGTGAGCTTGAAGACAGCCCTGCGTGGCGGGAATATGACGCACTGATACGAATCGTTTTTGAGAAGGGAACAACGCCATGACACAGCAACTGACATTCCGTACCGACGGAGATATTCTCTACATCGACCTCAGCGGGCGCATCGACGCGGGCAACGCCGCCGCCGTGGAGGAGGAGCTTCAGGCGATACGCAGGGAGCATACGGGACTCCACACGGTGCTGGACGCGGACGCGCTCGAATACATCTCCAGCGCGGGATTGCGCGTTATCCTGCGTCTGCGCAAGGAGGAGCCGGAGCTCGCCATGATCAATGTCTCCTCCGAGGTCTACGAGGTGCTGGAGATGACCGGCTTCACGGAGATACTTACGGTTAAAAAGGCGTACCGTCGTCTCAGCGTGGACGGCTGCGAGATGATCGGCAAGGGCGCCAACGGCGCCGTGTACCGCTACGATGCTGAGACGATCGTCAAGGTCTATTTCAAGCCCGATGCCCTGCCGGAGATACAGCGCGAGCGTGAGTTGGCGCGCCGGGCGCTGGTGCTGGGCATCAACACGGCCATACCCTACGATGTGGTGCGGGTGGGCGAAAGCTACGGCACGGTGATGGAGCTGCTGTCCGCATCCTCGCTCTCCCAGCTGATCAAAAACGACCCGGAGCATTTGGAACTGCCGCTGAAATACTTTGTGGACATGCTCAAGCAGATCCACGGCACGGAGGTGGACGGCGGCGACCTGCCCGACATGAAGCAGGTAGCGCTGGACTGGGCGGCGTTTGACCGCGACCACCTGCCGCAGGAGCTGGGCGACAAGCTGTATGCCATGGTGCAGGCCGTCCCCGAGCGGCATACCATGATGCACGGCGACTACCACCCCAACAATGTCATGGTGCGCGACGGCGAGGCTCTGCTCATCGACATGGACACCCTCTGCACGGGACACCCGGTCTTCGAGCTGGGCTCCATGTTCAACGCATTTGTCGGCTTCTCGGAGCTCGACCACGAGGTGATGCAGCGGTTTCTCGGCTTCCCACACGAGGTGGCGGGCATTTTCTGGCGCAGGGCGCTGGCTCTGTACCTCGGTACGGAGGATACGGCGCGGCTGGACGAGGTGGAAAACAAGGCGAGAATTATCGGGTATATGCGGCTTCTGCGGCGCACCATCCGCCGCAGTGAGCCGGACCGCGAAAGGCTGATCGCATTCTACACGGAGCGGCTTACAAGCCTTATCCCCACAGTGGACACGCTGACATTTTGAATTTGATACGCAAAATCAAAACCTCCGGCTTAGCCGGAGGTTTTGATTGGCATCCAAAAAAACGCCGCGATCCGTTCGGTTTTCGTTGATAAGTAAGCGTCAAATGGCAGAAGAAAGCTAAGCCCCAGGATAAGGCTCAGCTTCA
>CAVBAZ010000339.1:0-17407 GCA_963593515.1 Bacteroidaceae bacterium | reverse complement strand
TCCGGAGGGTCCGCTGTCCTTTCCGCCGCCGGGGTAGCCTCTGCCCTGCTCCTGTGCGCCGCCGTCCTTCTTGCCGCCGAACATGCTGCGCAGACCCAAATCGTTCTTGCGCAGGTTGCCGACATCGCCGTAGCCGGTGACGCGGTTGCGCAGATGATCCATCGTATGGCGGACGCTCTCGCCCATGTTGCTGGCGTTGATGGCCTGATAGCCCGCATTGTCCGCCAGAATACCCGTGATCACGCCGCTGGCGCGCTTGGCCGTCGCCATACCGCCCAGGATGAGCACGAATTTTCCGACTTGATTAAGCAAACTGTTGTCAAACAGCACCAGGTCGCTGCTGGAGATAATGGGAATAAATATCAGCAGCACACGCATGGCAATCACCGTGCCGAACACGCCGAAGCACTGCACCACAAAGGCGGTCGTCCACTGCTTGAACTTTCCGCCCTCGTCCAGCGGCATCACGCCGATGAAGGGCGGCGCGATGAGGTAGAGGAATATCATGTTGAATATGCGCGCCACGCAGTCGAAGATAATGACCGCAAGATCCCAAATCAGCTTGAACGACACCATTAGCAGCAGGATATGGTCGAAGTTGGTAATGTCGAAATCGCCGGTGACATCCGTGTAGTTGTAGATGCTCTTCTCGCCCATGTAATAGGCACTGCGCAGCGGATCGTCCATGGAGGCGTTCTGGTTATAGACAGGGTTGCGCGCCGCCCGCATGGTACACATCAGGAACACCATGCGGTCAAGCGGTGCATCGTAGCTGCTTGTGATGATCTGCCGCGTATAGGTGCGCAGCGGTGCAAACGAGCTGTCCGTCTGCATGGTCTTCATGCACTTGAGCAGCGCGTTGGAGATCTCCGTGTTGTACGCATCAAAGCGCAGATCCTGACTCAGATCCCCCGCGTTGACGATCTCCTGCAAGGCGGCCTGCCACGAGGCAGTGCCGTCCTCCGAGACATAGTAGAAGTCGAACACGCCCTCCTGCTCCAGCGATTGCAGGTCGCCGCGTATCTCGTTATAGCAGCTGTTGAGGTTGTAGCGGCTGTTGTACGAGGGCATGAGGGAGTAGTTCGCCACCGTCTCCAGCACACGTGCCATCGTCGCGTACTGCTCGTCCGTGAACTCTATCGAGTCCTCCTTGCCGAGAGTGTCCGCATGGTTGAAGGCGTAGTTGATCTGCGTAAACAGCTTGTCCGACAGGCTCAGCACCGCGTTGAATATGAAGGTCAGGCTGACGATGATGAGTATCGCCTTGAGCGTCCCCGTCAGTATGTCGCCCATAGACTGCTTCATCCTGTCGCCGGAGTCCACCGCCTTCTTCGCCACCGCGATGATGGCGAACACGAAGCACAGCAATATGCCCAGCAGAGCCATAGCCCAGTATATCTTCTCCACGACGGTGTTGCCGAAGAACACGTCCAGCAGCGTCTTTGTCTCCCCCTGATAGCGCACCTTGGTGATGCCGCTCATCACGGAGAAGCATTCATCCATAATGCCGATGACCCACACAAGCCCCGATTCGAGGACATAGAGTATACGGGAGAACAGGCCTTCTATGCCGTTGGAAAACCAACCGCTGACACTCTGAAAGGCACTCAAGACATTCATAACAAATTCCCTCCGTAGGAAGCTCGAAATAGGCTGTTAGCGCACCGTAAGCGTTTTCCGCGAAACGACGATGTACACGGTGACGGCGATGGCCACGCCGAGCACGATGGCGAAGAACAGCAGACTGCTCCAGTTGAAATACAGCAGGATCGTGAAATTATAGTTCGTCACATTCCCCGCCTTGTCCATCAGGACGATGCTGTACTCCCCGCTCTCGGTCAGCTCGCTTGTGTAGTTGATCTCCTTGCCGTCAAGCGTGATGCCGATGCTGGCTCCCTCCTCGACATCCGCGAGGGAGACGGGACCTCTTGCCTGATTTTTCTCGTTCAGCTCGGCCAGTGCCAGCGTCGGGGGCGTGGTGTCCACCGTCACATCGAGCGTATACGTCCTCCCGCCCCGTGTGCAGGTGTAATCCACGACATAGTGTCCCTCCTTCTCCATGGACACATAGCCGCGGTCAAAGTATATCTCTTGATCGTCCAGCGTCACGTTGGTGATGCTGAAGCCGCCGGGCATGGTGTAGCCGGCCAGGCGACAGGTCACATCGCCCACGATGGAAAAGGCGATGGTCTGGTACTTCCGGCCGTTCACCGTCTCCTCCACCACATAGTCGCCCGTCTCATAGATATGCGTCAGATCGGGCTGGTCAAGTGCCGTGCCGTTCCTATAGAGCGTGATCTCCATGCCCTCGTCCGGCTCCAGACGCACCTCGCCCTGCACCACCATGCCGTCCACCACGGTGGAGAGCAGCTGTGCGCTGTCGCCCACCGTGTAGAGATAGCCGCGCCTGTCGCGGTCGTAGACCACACCGTCGGACACCGTGACGCGGGTGCTGCTGCTTGTCCCGGAGGCGCTTTCCAGCGGCTCGCCCGTTTCCGGGTCAAGCGCGCCGCTGTACCCAAAGGCCGCATACGCCGGTACGCACAGCGCCCACAGCATCACCAAGGCAAGCAGGCAGGTAAAGCCGTGTCGTTTTCTCATAGCACACCTCACGCTCCTTCGCCCAGTACGGCGTTGTTTCTCGCGCCCAGATCGTAGTACACGCTGTCTGCGCGAAATACATGGCTGCGCAGGTCGTCCATCTCCATCTGCCCGAACTGGTAGAGCGAGCACTTGTAGCTGGGCGTATACTTCGTTTTCAGCGGGTAATTGCCGAAGGTCACGATGATGGCATTGCCCGTGGATTCCTTGTTGTTCAGCTTCTGCAGCTCGCTGGGATAGATCAGCGGACGGGTCTGCGTCTGCGTGGAGACGTTCACATCGCCCTCCTTGCTGCCCAGCGACGAGGAGGTGGAGGTCGTCCGCACCGTCATGTTGCCGCACAGCTCGGAGAACTCCTTGCAGGTGCCGATGTCGTTGGAGCCGATGAACATCTTCATGCCGCAGTTGGACTTCACGATGTCCGCCACCTTCTCGCCGTAGACGTTGTTCAGCTGCGAATAGCTCTGCACCACCATGTTGAACCATATCTTACGGGAACGGCCGACGGTGATCATCTTGTCGAATTTTTCTATCTTCGGCATGTTGCCGAACTCGTCGAGGATGAAGTACACATTACGCGGCAGGCTCAGATCCTCCCGTGCGGAGGCCACCTTGATAAGCGCCTTGTACATGCACAGCACGAACACCGCCGCCAGCCCGTGGCGGGTGTCCTTCTCGTCGGGTATCTTCAAAAACAGTGCCGTGGGCTGCTCTGCAAAGCTCGCCGCGTCTATATCCGTGGCGGAGGTCAGTCCGCACAGACCACGGTCATTGAACATATTCATTTTATCAAAGGCGATGGACATATAGCTGGCCATCGTCTGGTCGGCGGCAGAGAGCACCTGCCGCGACAGCGTCACCGCCTGTGACAGCGGATTGCGCCCCTCGAAATATTCCTTGAGCACCTGGAAATTGTTTTCGCTGTTGCTCAGTGCCTTGTTGATATTAAAGAAGTTGAATTTTTCCTTCGTCATGCCCAGCTGCGGGTCCTCGCTGTCCTCCAGCATGGCGATGCAGATCGCCATGATAAGCGACCGTGCGCCCTTCTCCCACAGGGGGTCCTTTTCGTTCTCCACAGGGCACATGACGGACATGAGATCGTTCAGATCCTCGAACATCTCGTCATAAATGCGCTGCTTCGTCACGGCGATGTCGTCCTGGCAGTGGGTGGGGTCGGCATAGGCCCTCCCGTTCCACTCGATCCACAGCGCGCCGTCCTTCGCCGGGCCGTCCGGCTGCTTTAGGTCGGGATAGGCCGCCATGGCGTCGCGGTGGGCGCAGATGCCGTCGGCGGCATGGGCATAACTCTGATACATGTCCCAAATGCCGTCCAGCGGATTCCACCGGCTGGAGGAATAGGTGTCGCGCAGGTCCAACAGCAACACATTATAGCCCCGCTCCTTGAGAAATCTGGAGTGGAGCGAGAACAACTCGCCCTTGGGGTCGGTCATGATCATGGAGCTGCCGCAGTTTGTGGCGCCGATAAGCTGGATCATCGGGTTGATGAAGGTGGTGGTCTTACCGGAGCCGGTAGAGCCGATGACCAGCGAATGTGCGCCGGAGAGGAAGTTGATCTCCAGCTTACCCTTCTTGTCCATCAGGGCGCGGAGGGGGATACCGTCCTTCTTCACGGTCTGAAGCTGGTCATAGGTGGTGGCGGGGAAGTATTTGTCCCGCTCCTTGTCGGTCAGGAAGCGGCTGTTTTCCAGCGCACTGTCGCTGATCACATTGTCCTTGCCCCGTGTACCCAGCAGTCCCTTGCCCGCGCCCTTGCCGCCGAACACCATGGGCCACAGCCACAGGATGAACCAGAACACGAACAGCACCGCGTAACCCATGAGCCATGTGCCCGGCTTGAGCAGGAGCATCAGATCAATCTCAAAGCCGCTGCCGCCGGCCGCGGTGATAAGGTTGTGGACAAGCTGGCGGAGAATATAGCCCAGCAGTGCGCCGCCGAGAATGAGCAGCAAAAGCCACTTGAGCAGCTTCTTCGGCTCAAGCTCCGTCAGCTTTTCCATTATCTGTTTGAGCATTTTGCCTCATCCTCTCTTTCCGGTGTACTTCTGTCCCTTTCACGCTGCGGTGAGCATGTCCCGCCACGCGGAGGGGAAGGTATTCGTCCATGTCCACTGCTCTATACACTGTACCGCCCACGACGGTATGTATATCCGGCCGCTGCCGCTGGCCGTCACGGAGTCCGTGCCGCTCTCCTCCTGCATTATCCAGAAGCCGACGCGGACGGTCCCTTCATTCCTCAGCAGCACATCCTTGCCCACGACCAGCATTTCCGCATTCTGCAAGCTACCCGTTCCGTTGTCGGTAACGTTCTCATAGGTGCTCGCGGACGACTTGACGGCGGTGCTCAGGGTGTTCAGCGTACCGCTGTACGCTGCCTTCGGCTTGTAGGCAAAGAGCATCATGCCGGAGGAACGGTTGTCCAGCGTCGCGCCGGAGTCCACCTGCGCCGATGCGCCCACCGCAAGTGTGCCGAAATTCGTGCAGGTGGCGCCGCTGCTCAGGGTGAGGGATGCGCTCCCCGCACCGGCCCCTGTGGTGACGCAGCCGCCACTGAGAATGACAAGATTGCCGCCCTTGCTGGTGATCGCGCCGCCCGCGCTGTCGCCGAGGCAGAACTGCTCGATGGTCGCGTCCTTCTGCACCACGACATCGCCGCCGTTATTGATGATCGTGCCGTTGTTGTACAGCACACCGCTGACGCTGAGAACGCCGCCCTCCTCGATCGTTACGGTCACATTCGGCTCTATGTAGACATAGCCGTTGTAATTGGCCACCTGTCCGCTGCCGATGGTGACATCGCTGCGGATGGCGGAAAGCTGCTCCCTGTAGCCGACATACATAACGAACTGGGTCATGCTGCTCCACAGCCATGAGTGTTGGCAGTTGATATTTCCGCTGTCGTCATCGGCGTAGATGCGGACATCCCGGTCGTATGCGACATTATAGAGCAGACCAACATGTCCCGAGGCAACATTGGCAGAGCTGACCACGCCGGGGGTCAGCACACTGATCACGGTGTTGGTCGTCCCGCTGCCGGACAGAAAGCCCTTATGCTGCTCGGAATAGGCAAGAGAATCCAGTGTTCCGTTCGATGTACCAATGATAAAGCTGTACTGCCTTGCGTTGCCGTTGTCGCTGTCCTCGCCGCGGTAGTAAAGCTCCAAATTGGCGATGTTGTTCAGTGTGCGGAAGGACTTCTCCCCATAGGCCACGCCCTCTGACAGGTCGGTGCGGATGAACTGGAAGGGGCTGCTGCTGGTGCGGCGGGAGCCGTCCACCATGTATTTGCCATTGCTCCACTCGTAGAGCAGCAGCACGGGGTGGCGGTAGCCTGCGCTGTCGCGGCGCGGCAGATCGTCCTGACTGTCCACGCGCTCCCAACGCCAGATCTCCACCGTTCCGTCCGCACCGGCCACGGGCGCATCCGCCGAGACAGGGACAGTGCCAAGCTGTATCAGAAGTGTCAGTGCCAGCAGCAGGACAAGGCCGTGCCGCACGATATGCGTCTTTTTCATGTTTGCAGTCCCTCTTTCGTTACCGATGCACCGGGAATACCCGCGCCGTTTTAGAATATGAGGCGGAGAGCTCCTACGCAACTTTCCGCCTCACGCATCTATATAAAGCTGCCGCCGCATTCTCCGCACGGAGATCAGTTTCCTGTGGGAATGTCGGTGATGTTCGTACCGGCGGACTCGTTCACCCACTTGATCAGCACGCCCATGCCGATCTTCAGCACAACGATCAGCACAAAGATCAGCACGAAGCCGATGATGGCGTTCTTCAGATGGGTCTTGGCCTTCTCGCGCTCCTGCGGCTCCTCCGCCTTGGCAAACTTTACGCCCAGCAGCACACAGTACAGCGTACCGACCGCGCCCACGATGCCGAGGAAGGGCCCGAGCAGGTTGTTGATCAGGCTGATAACGGGGTTGACCACCGTGTCATAGCTCGTGGCGAATGCGGGCGTGGTCATCAACACCAGCATGGCCGCCACGATGCCGCACTTGATCAGTCTCCTGCGCAGGGTCGTTCCCTTGATAAGCTTCTCCATGATGTAATTTACCTCCTGATTTTTATAGTCTCAACACAGACTTAGCACATTTTCGCTTTACTCTCTTAATATATTATATGCAAGCGACATAAAAGGTCAAGTGCAGACAGGAAATTCGGCCGCAAAATTTGTTATCCCGTCAGAAAATGCCGCGTCAAGCCCGCCGACTTTGTTTATTTTTCGGTATACGGTTTTTACAGCGGGCAGGGGAAGGTCGTGAACACCGCGTGGCCGCCGGTCAGCGTGAACGGATATTCAAGGGTCGCTGTTTCGCCGGTGAGGGACGGCTTGCCGTTTTCATCGAAGTCCTGATAGCTCACGGTCTGGGTCAGCACGCCGCTCTCGCCGTTGAGGGTAACGGAATAGTCGAGCTTGCCGATGGTGATGTCGCTGCCGCGCTCACCCATGGTGGCGTAGAGAACGCCGTCCTTCTCGACAAACTTGCCCGTGGCCAGCCACTCGTCGGCGATGCTCTCACTGATGTAGGTGCACAGCAGCCCGCGCAGGCCGTCCAGTGTGGTGACGGTACCCATATTGACGGCGTACAGCTCCGTGCCGTCGTCCGCCTTGGCCGCAGGCTCCTCAGAGTCCAGCGGAGGCATGGTCATATAGAACCACGCCCACATCGTCTGCGCCGCGTAGTAGTCGGACACCACCGCGTTCTCCTGCGGGATGGTCAGCAGCAGCTGCGTCTCCGCGCTGAGGGTGTAGTAGAACTCGCTGTACGGAATGTCGAAGCTCTGTGCGCCGGCGGCGTAGGGAGCCAGGACATACACATCGAAATAGACGGTCATGCCGCTTTCGGTGAAGCAGAAGTCAGCGTTTCCGGCCAGATCGTTCACCTTGTCGGCGTAGTCGTCAAAGTAACCGTCGCTCAGACCGCTGTCGCTGATCTGCGCAAAGATCTCGGAGCTGAGCGCGGCAGGCAGATTCCTGCTGATGGGATCGTCCGCGCTGTAAAGAGTATCGAAGGTGATGAACTCGCCCTTGAGCAGGTCGAAGTTCCACGCCTTGAGGGCTGTGTTGGGGTGGGTGCCGCCGCCGCTGCTGTACGCGGTGCATACCGCGCTGATCAGGCCATCGGTCGTATAGCTGCTCTCGTAGGTCAGCTCCTCTGCGTAGGGTGCCCAGTTATTCTTGCCCTCCTCGTCCAGTGCGTCATAGGCCTCCGCTGCCGCCGCGAGAGACTCCTGCGCGGCGGCATCGAGATCCTCCGCCGCCTTCACGAGCTCCGCGTTGAAATTGGCGCAGCTCTCCGCCAGCATGGAGCCGTCAAACTCGTACAGCTCGCCGCTTTGGGTATACAGCGCAAGCTGCGGCAGCGTGTACTTCTCCGTCAGCAGCACCACGCCGTCATCGTTTGTAAAGCTCTCCTCCTTCGTCAGCGTTGCTTCCAGCTCGATATGCAGCCCGAGCTCCTGCGCATCGTCCGTGCCGGAGCCGTCCTGCTCCGTCTTCCCGCCGCAGGCGGCGAGAGAAAGCACCATCACAAGTGCAAGAAAGAGTGAACAGAACTTTTTCATAGTGTCTCCTTTTAATTTTCGCTGTCGGGCGTTACTCCTGCTGCGGCCTGTCGCCGTCAGCGCCCGTATTGCCCAGATACCGGATACCGAGCATCGTAATGTCGTCGAACTGCGGTGCCTCGCCCACAAAAGCGTCAATGTCCGCCTTCAGGCGGGGCAGCAGCGCGTCGGGCGCGGCGTCGATGTTTCCGTTCAGCGACGCCAGCATCCTGTCCGTGCCGAAAAGCTCGTTGTGTGCATCGGTGGCCTCCGCCACACCATCGGTGTAGACGAACAGTCTGTCCCCCGGCGCAAGCTGCAAGGTGTACTCCTTGTATTTGCTTCCGTCCATACAGGCCAGCACCAGCCCGTGGGGATCCTTCACCAGTTCGTACTCGCCGCCGGCGCGGCACAGTGCCGGGTACTCGTGTCCCGCGTTGGCGCAGGTCAGCTTCCCGGTGGACAGCTCCAGAACGCCCAGCCACACCGTCACGAACATGTCGATGGGGTTGTTGGCGCAAAGCTGGCTGTTGACCTCCTCCAGCACCGCCTTGGGCAACTTGCCGCTCTGTACGCTGTTCTTCAGCAGCACCTTGGTGATGACCATGAACAGCGCTGCAGGAACGCCCTTGCCGGACACGTCCGCGATGACCAGCGCCAGATGATCCTCGTCCACCAGGAAGAAGTCGTAGAAATCGCCTCCCACCTCCTTGGCAGGCGTCATGGTGGCGTAGATATCGAACTCCGTGCGGTTGGGGAAGGGCGGGAAAATGCACGGCAGCATGCTGGACTGTATCTCCGTGGCCACGGACAGCTCCGCGCCGATGCGTTCCTTCTCCGCCGTGATGGCCGTCAGGTTCTGGATGTAGTCGTAGATGCTCTGCTCCATCTCCCGCACCGCCTGATAGAGCCGCCCCATCTCGTCGCCCCGGTGAAGCTGCGGCACGGCCAGCAGGCTCTCCTCGTGCGTCACCAGCCCCGCCTTCTGCTTTTGGATGAAGCTATCCGCGATGGTGGACAGCCGGTTCAGCGGCGTCACCAGCAGCAGCTGTGCGGAAATGGCGGACAGCACCACCAGCATCACCGTGATAATAAGCAGGATACGGATGATCTTGGTCAAAAATGCCTGCTCCGCCGCCTCCGTCTCCTTCATGGAGAAGATAACGGCCATGTACCCCTGGGTCGTGCCGCTGTCGTCACGGATGGGAGCCAGGGCGTACACCGCGCCTGCCCCTCGGCTCTCCTGCCGTATGGCGGGGACGGTCTCGCCCGCCATCAGCTCGTCCTGTATCTCGATAAATTCCGGGAACGTGAAGGTCTGTATCTCGCCCAGCTTCAGCGCGTCGGGGCGGGTGTCCGTGTTGTACACCACATAGAAGCCCTCGTCGGACGGCTTCAGACAGCAGATGGCCACCACGCCGTAATACTGCTGTATCTCCATCAGCTGCGACTCTACGCGGCTATACGCCTCGTCCGTCTCGCCCTGTGCAAGATAGTGGTCGATGGAGTCCGGCTCTATCATGGCCGCCGTTGCCACGGCCAGATTCTCCGCCGTCTGCGTCATCTGCTCATCTAAATTTTCGCAGTATTCCCGGTAGCTGAACAGCACCGCCGCACCGCCGATGATCACGGCGATGAGGATGATGTTCAGAACGCTCTTCATCCCCATCGAAAAGCGGATCTTGTACCTGTTTTTCATTCGCATTCGCTCCTTAGCACCTCGCAGTCCCGCGCTCAGAGCTTTTTGCGGATGGTGAGGATGTTCTTGCCGTCCTCATAGGAATACTCCACATCGTCCATGTTTTTTTTGACGAGCAGGATACCCAGCCCGCCGATGCTGCGGGACTCGGCGGCGGCGGTCACGTCCACATCCTCCCGCTCCAGCGGGTTGAAGGGCTTGCCGTGATCCAGGAAGCGTATTGTGATGGTGGGCGGGTCGCCGCCCGCGTCCACATCCACCTCCGCCTCGCCCAGCTCGGGGTGATAGGCGTAGTTGGCGATATTCACGAAAATTTCCTCCACCGCCAGCTCCACCTGCATCTGTACGGCCATGGAGCAGCCGTATTTCTCCAGCTCCTCGCTGATAAACTCATTGATCACGGGAAGCTGCTTTACCTCAGCCGGTACGCGCAGCGTTTTCATTTACCTGCCTCCTTTCCGGTGTACCGTCCCCCGCGGGACGGCGCGCCGCCGTTATTTGTTCGGTATCTGCTGCACGGGCTTCTGCTCGTTCTTCGCGGTCAGCTTGAAGCCCTTGTTCAGCGCGATGCCCTGCGCCTTCATATTGCTCTCAAGGCTCTGCTTGAACTTCGTATCCGCCAGTATCTGCCGTGCCAGCTCCTGCGGCTTCTTCTCCGCCAGCACCTTGGAAATCTTCTCGATGGAGGCCGCGTTTCCGTCCTCCGTGGCGACCTCCTTCAGAATGTCTCTGAAGCCGGTCGTCATCTGCAGATTGACCTGCAGCGTCTTTGCCGCCTCGTCGTCGCGCATTACCCGTGTCAGCTTACTGCTGCCGCCGAGCTCCTCCAGCTGTATCATGCCCAGAATGACATAGCTGCTCAGCAGATCGACGGAGTCGCGAAGGCTGTAGGTCGTCTGCCCGCCGGCCAGCTCACCCCGCAGCTTGTCCATCAGGGGCATGATGTCCTTCTGCGCAAAGCTGTAGACGCCCAGACCCACCTTGTTCAACTTCTCCTGCTCCTCGCGCAGGGGCTTGTCCGCCGCCTCACGCGCCGCCAGCGCCTCCTGCTCGGCGCGCTCCTGCGCCTCGCGGTCGGCTCGCTCCTGCGCCTCATGTGCGCGCTGCTCAATATCCGCCTTCAGCTCCACCGCCGCGTCCATCTCACGCGCCAGCTGCTCGGCATCAACGGTCGCGATAAGCTTCGTCAGCTCCTCGCCGATCAGCTGATCGGGCATCTTGCCCATGATCTCCAGAACGGCTTCCTCGCCCAGATTCTTTATCCGCTCCTTCGCGCTCTCGGCATCCTCGAAGCTGCGCTCGATGGGGCCTGCGCCCTCCAGCTGCTGCTCTCTGCGTTGCTGGCGCTCCGCATTGATCATCTCTGCGGCGATCATGCCGCCGACGAAGTTGACGGCGTTCATCTGCGAGACATCCGTGTTGATGAGATTGTGCCGCACACTCATCGTGCTCTTGGGGTCGAGGGTAAGGTAGCGCATCAGGCCCGCGCTGCCCTCCTCAATGGCCGCGCCCACCGCCGCGGGGAATATCTCCTCGTTCCTGTAGCTGCGACCCGTGGCCTCCAGCCATCTGGAGATGTTCTGGCGGCGGATTTCGTTCATCGGGTATTTCTGCTCGCGGGCAATATCGGCGCGAACCTGCTCCGCCGTCATATTGCGGTATTTCTGCAAATCCTGCCGCGCCTTGTCCACGAGCTCGATCTCATCCAGCTTCGTCGTCAGGTGCACACGGAGTGCCCGCGCTGCGGCGATATGGCCGCGCTCCAGATCGTTGTGGCCATCGCCCACGCCCTCGCGATCCTTGCCATCAAGGTAGGTATCGCACAGCTTCATCACATCCTTGTACTGCTTGGCAAGTGCCGCACGCTCCTTTTCAGTGTCGCCCAGTGTCTTGCCCTCGGCCGCCAGTGCCTCGAACGCCTCGCGCATGTCCTTGAAGTTACGCGAGCGCGTCTGATACCACTTGTCGGAGTCGGCGATCTGCTTGAGCATCGCCGTATTCTCGGCCGCCAGACTGTAGTTGAACAGCGCCTCCGGTTTCTTCCATGTCATCACCGGGGACAGCGGGTTATCCAGCGTCAGCACCGCCACGCGCTCGCCCTGCCGGAACAGCAGCGGACGGCCGCTCTTCAGCTCCTCCACGCCCGCCTCGTCCTTCAGTCTGCGCTCGCCCTGCGCGTTAAACTCATCGCAGAAGCACTCCGCGCCGTCGTCGCCGCCCAGCGTGAAGCCGTATCCCGTCACCGTGGCTTGGAAATTCGCCTCCAGCTCCATGTCGCGACTTTGGAAGGTGGTGGCAGCCGTATCCTGCAGCAATCCCTCAAACTTATCGGAGAAGCTTTGGCCGCCCGATCTCACATAGTTGTCCAGCTCCGGGAACTTCCGGGCGCGCTCTGCCCGGAATTCATCACCCTCAAAAGTCTCGCGCAGATATTCGCTGTATGCCGTGTTCATTTTTCTGACATCGCAGTCGCTTATCAGTATTTCCGGGTCGATGATCTCATATATCGGGTTGGTGCGCAGCTCGATGCGGTTATTCGCCGCGATATATGCACCCTGCAGCTTCTTCCACTGCTCCATCTGCTTCCGCTCCGCCTCCGTGAGGGGAACATCAGGCCGGTTGCTGAAGTCAGCGTCGATATCCATGATCAGGCCCTTGGCTCTTGCGATCTTGGCGTAGTTGTCGCCCAGCACCTCCGGCGGCAGACCGGGATCGGTCATCTCGGTCAGATGCTCCGTGATCTCCAGCGACTCCCGCATGGCTCCCATCACAATATCGGTGCGCTTCCGGGAAAGCTCCGCCTGTATCAGCTCGCGGATTTCCGCGTCACTCACATTGGCCAGTTCCGGATCGCTGGCCCGCCACTTGGGGACGGTCTCCGCAAAGTATGCGTTCCAGTGATTGGGGTTCGTGTCGAACAGGAACGCGATCTCCTCGTTCCGCAGATCGACGATCTGCTGCGCCGTCGCCAGATCGTCCTCCGTCGCCTCGGGATTCTCGCGGAAAAACCGTTCGCGCTGTATATCGTGATGGAACAGCCAGCCCACACCGCGGGAATACTGACGCCTGTCCTCCTCCAGCCGCCGCCGGTCCTCCTCCGACAGATCGGGGTTATGGTGCGGATTCACCCCTCCCTCGTTCAGGTAGTAGGCGTATTTCTCGGCGATATGCAGGTGCTCCTGTATCGTCGGATACAGCTCCTGCCGCAGCTTTCGGGAGAACTCACGCCGCTGACGGCGTTCCTCGCTGGTATAGCGCGGCATCTTGCGGGGCGGCACACCCGGACGGCGGTACTGTGGGTCGTCCAGCATCTCGAATATCTCCTGCTCGGAGTAGATGGGAGTCATTGCCTCGTTGACATAGCGTTCCGCCTCGGCGCGTGCCTGCTCATTGGTCATCTGCGGATTTCTCGCCTTTATGCCCTCTGCCAGAGCGGTCATTTTCTCTAATAATGTACTCATAGAAACTCTCCTTCCGCTATCTTAAAATACTTGTATATGGATATAGTCCCGATGGCTCAGTGTCCCATCACGGGCGGTTCGTTCTTCCCGTTTACCGGCGGCTTGTCGCCCAGCTTAAAGCCCTTGCCCGGCTCGATGCCGCGTGCCTTCATGTCGCTCTCGAGACTCTGCTTGAACTTCGTATCCGTCAGTATCTTCCGCGCCAGCTCCTGCGGCTTCTTCTCCGTCAGTACCTTGGAAATTTTCTCGATGGAGGCCGCGTTTCCGTCCTCCGTGGCGATCTCCTTCAGCATCCCTCTGAAGCCGTCCGTCATCTGCAAATTGACCTGCAGCGTCTTTGCCGCCTCATCGTCCCGCATTGTCCGTGCCAGCTTGCTGCTGCCGCCGAGCTCCTCCAGCTGTATCATGCCCAGAATGACATAACTGCTCAGCAGATCGACGGAGTCGCGTAGACTGTAGGTCGTTTTTCCGTCGGCAAGCGAACCCCGCAGCTTGTCCATCAGGGGCACGATGTCCTTCTGCGCAAAGGTGTAGACGCCCAGACCCACCTTGTTCAGCTTCTCCTGCTCCTCCCGCAGGGGCTTATCCGCCGCCTCACGCGCCTCGCGCTCGGCCTGCTCGGCCTGCGCCTGTGCCTCGCGCTGCACCGCCTCCACGCGCCGCTGCACCGCCTGTGCCTCCGGCATTTCGCGGGCCATTTCCTCCGTGTTGAATATGGTCAGGAATTCGGTGAACTGCTCGTGGCTCATCAGCTGCTTCGTCTCGCCGAACAGTTCGACCATCTCGCCCTTCGGCTCACCCACGGTATACTTCGCGGCGGCCTCGCCCAGCTCGCGCACGATGGCGCGGTAGTCGTTCTGCATCTGCGTCTCCAACGCGCCGGGTCCCTCCTTGCCCTCGGCAAGGCGCTGCGCCCGCTCGTTCTTCACCATTTCCGCAGCGATCATGCTGCCCACCGTGTAGGTGGCGAAGTCCTCCGTTTTTTCACTACACATGTAGACGGGCTTGACCCACTCCTCGTTGCGGTTGGCCTCCAGAAGTGCGCCCAGCATGATGGCGCGGTTCTTCGTCTCCATCAGGAATGCCTGCGGCAGGTCGGCGGGGTACGCGGCGCACTGCTCGCTCAGCCACTTCGTCATGTCCTCCCTGATGTCCTTCTGCTGCGCGTTGTACAGGTCGCGCTTGGCGGCCTTTCGTTTCTCTTCCGGCGTCATACCCGCGTACCGCTCCAGCGCGCTGCGCGCCTTGTCCACTATCTCCAGATCGCCCAGCTTATCCACTGCGTACTGCTTCAGTGCCTTCGCTACGCGGATATGCCCCTGCTCCAGCGGGTTGCGGCCGTCGCCCACGCCGTCTCTTCTCTTCTTTTCCAGATAGGCCTCGGCCTTCAGCATCAGCTCGCTGTACTTGTCCGTCAGTGCCTTCCGCTGCTTGGGATCGCCCGTCAGGCCGTCCCTCGTCAGCTTGGCAATGTTCTCAAAGCTCTGGCGCATCTCCTTGAACGCGGGGGAACGTGTCTGATACCATTTGTCGGACTCCGCCACCTGCTCCAGCAGCTTGTCGTTCTCGTATTGCAGGGAGTAGTTGAACAGCTTCTCCGGCTTGTCCCAGACAAGCCCGGTGGAGGTGGGATACCTCTGGCACAGCACCGCCATGCGGCCGTCCTGCTCCACCACCAGCGGGCGACCCTCGGCCAGCTCGTTTGCGCCTGCGTTCTCCTTGACGGTTTTGCTGCCGTCCTTGTTGAAGTGCTCGGCGGTGACTCTTGCGCCGCCCTCGCCCGGTGTAAAGCCGTTGGCCTCCAGCACATCATTAAATACATATCTGATCTGCTCACAGGTGTAGCTGGAATCGGCGTCTTCGATCGCGGTGTCCAGATGCTCACGCACACTGCCGCCCCTGGCGTATGTCTTCCAGTTTGTGTGCTTGCGCTCGCGATCACTCTGGAATTTCAGACCGCGAGCCATGTTTTCAGTCCGATCCTCTAATTCCTCGGCCACCATTTTGGTGTCAATGCCGCCCAGCGCACCGGGGTCGAACAGCTCGAAGGTGGGGTTTCCGTAGATAACGATACGCTCCGCAGCCGTCACAAAGCGTCCCTGCATCTCCCGCAATTCTTTTGTATATTCCTTGTCCTCCTCGCTGACGATGCTGCGGTTTCTTCCGAAGTTGCTGAGATAGTTGTCCGTTTCCCAGCATAGAGCCGCTGCCTGCCTGAGCTCCACATAGTTGGCGGCCAGCTCCTCGCCGGACAGGGCGGGATCGCTCATGTCCTCCAGCCTGTCGGCCATCGCGGCCACCTCGCGCAGGCGATCCATGATCATACTGCCCCGGCGGGTCTTGATCTCCGTCTCCAGCTCCTCCCGCAGCTGCTCGTCGGTCTTGCCGGCATACCTGGCGTCGCCGCTGCTTTTCCGCTGGGCGACCGTATCGGTGTAATACTTCTCCCAGTTCACCTCGTTGGTGTCAAACAGGAACGCGGCCTCCCTGTTGATCGCCTCCAGCCTCGCCCTTTCCTCCGGCGTGGCTGTGGGAGGAATATAGCGGAACATCCGCTGCTCCTCGCGGTTTTCATATCTCCGGGCGGTTCGGAGTATCTCCTGCCGCTCCTCCTCAGTCAGCCCCGGCGCGTCCGGCCGTTTGCCGCCCTCATTCAGTCTGTACTTGTATTGTTCGACGCCCTGCCCGTCAAGGGCGATAAAATCATACACACCCTGACGGACGGCCTTCGCCTTCTCCCGCCGCGCCTTGCGCTCGGCGCCGGAATAGCGGGGCAGCTTCCGGGGCGGCACACCGTCCCGCAGGAAGTCCTTGTTTTCCAGCAGCTCGTATATCTCTCCATCGGAGAGCATGGGCTGCATGGCGTTCTGCACATACCGCTCCGCTTCGGCGCGTACCTGCGCCTCCGTCAGTTCGGGGCGTGCCTTTTTGATATTTTTGTAGAGATCGCTAAGAGCAGAGTAAAAGCCCATAAGAAAATACTCCCTTCAAACACTATCTTTTCGTGAAATGCACCGCCGCGCGGGATTTTGCCGTGAGAAATTTTTCGCAGAAATTTTATCACAATCCTTGCGGTTTGTCTACCCATGACCGCGCAGATTCGTCCCTTTTTTCACCAAAATATCGTTTTTGTCCACGCGGAAAAATCGGCAAAAAGCACACCGGGGGTGTGCTTTTTGCCGTGTCCGTTACATCGGGCCGCCCATGACGGGCGGCTGCGGTTGATTTTTTTTGCGGATTTTTTATCACAGGGGCGTTGTTCTGGTTTTGCGGCGCGTTGTTCTGGTTTTGCAGCGGCTCTTTGCCTCCGTTGCGCAGCATATTCCTCTGCGCCGCCCTGTCCTTGCGCTCCTTCGCCATCAGCTCCTTGACGGCCTGCTTGCCAACGATGCTCACCGTGGTGTCGGCGATGTCGATAAAGGTCTGCCTCCTTCGCGTTGCCGCTTTCGAGGGCGTTCTCATACGCCTTCTTCGCCTCGTCCAGCGCGGTCGTCAGCTTCGGCCCCGCCTTTCTGCCCATATCCTGCGGCAGCTCAATCTGCGGGGCGTTCTTTTCCGCCTCGCTCAGTGCCTTATCGAATTTCTCGCCGACAACAGCGTCCTTCGCGTCCTGTATCTTTTTCTCTTCCTTACGCGCCGCTTCCTCCTTTGCCCGCCGCGCTTCCTCCGCCTTGGCACGCTCCTGCTTTTCAAAGATTTCGTCCTCATACCTTACGCTGCGCTGGAACGGGGACACATTGGGATCCGGATTGTTCATCAGCCCTTGGCGGAGCACATTCGCCTCCAGTTCCTCGGTTCTGATAACCTTTTTCATCGTGTCGATAACCAAGTCCTTGCATTTCTCCTTTGCTTGCCATACTGCGTCTCCCGTCTGAACATTAAAAGCCTTCGCTTTATAGTTCTTAGCAAGCACAATGCCGTGCCTTTCTTCTACAGAGCCGCAAACAGCAACCGGATACTTTTTCAATGACGGGTCAAGCATACATTCAACGCTCGCATAGAAGTTATTCATATCGCAATGTAAAATATTTCGAGCCATCTTTGCTTACTCCCTCTTGACTTTCCGTGTAGTTCAGCG
>CAVBAZ010000338.1:0-4958 GCA_963593515.1 Bacteroidaceae bacterium | reverse complement strand
GTACATGACCACGCCCACGATGCGGTCCTTGTAGCGGATGGGCTCGGGAACGCCCACCAGCGCCTCGGCACGCTGCTGCAGCTGCTCAATGGTGAACACATGCAGTCCGGCGGCTTCAATCTTCTTCTTCAAATCGGGGCGGCGGGGATTCACGGCGATGCCCTGCTCCGTCACCACCACGTCCACCACCTCGCCGGGGGTGACCACGGTGTTGACGTGCTTGACAATGGTGGGGATGCGGCCGCGGGTCAGCGGGGCCACCACCACCGACAGGCTGGCACCCTCAGCGGTGTCGGGATGGCCGCCGATGGCACCGCGGATCACGCCGTCAGAGCCGGTCAGCACGTTGACGTTGAAATCCGTGTCGATCTCCAGCGCGGAGAGGATCACGAAATCCAGCTGATCCACCGCCGCGCTGATCATATGGCTGGCGTAGTAGGTCGCGCCGATCTGGTGGTGGAAGTGGTTATTTTTCAGGGACAGCGCCGCGTCCAGATCGAAGCTCTGAACGTCCAGCACGCGGTCAATGAGGCCTTCCTCGTGCATGGCGGTGATCTGGCCGGTGATGCCGCCCAGCGCGAAGCGGCAGTGGATGTGCTGATCCAGCATTTTCTGCCGCAGGAAGCGGGCGGTGGCCAGCGCCGCACCGCCGCTGCCCATCTGCATGGAGAAGCCGTCGTAGAGATAGCCCGTGGCCTCGATGACGTTGGCGGCGGTCTTGGCGATCAGCAGCTCCTTGGGAGCCTTGGTGTAGCGGGTGGCCCCGGACATGATGCCCTTGGGGTCGCCGATGTCATCGGTCAGCACCACATAGTCCACGTCGTATTCGGGGATGGCCCACGGCGCGTTGGGGTAGGCCACCAGATGATTGGTGATGATAATAACGTTGTCGGCATACTTGGCGTCGGTGCGGGCATAGCCCAGCGAGCCGCAGGCGATGCCGTCGTCATCGTCGCGGCTGTAACCGTTGGCGTTGCCGTAGGGGTCGCAGGAGGGCGCGCCCAGAAACGCCACGTCGATGTGCAGCTCGCCGCTGCGGATGGCGCTGGCCCGTCCGCCGTGAGAGCGGAACACCACCGGACAGTCCATGAGACCGCGGGAAACCTCCTCCGCCAACTCACCCCGGAGGCCGGAGGTCTCGATATGGGTGATGACGCCGTTTTTGATGTGCTGGATCAGGGGCGCGTGGACGGAGGCCAGCGAGGACGCCGCCAGCGTCAGGTTCTTATAGCCCATCTCCGCCAGCTTGTCCACCACCATATTGATGATGTGGTCGCCGTTGCGGAAGTGGTGATGGAAGCTGATGGTCATGCCGTCTTGCAGCCCTGTGCGGCGGATGGCTTCTTCGAGAGAAGGGACCACCTTGTTCTGCTGGTGATACCGCTCCCGGAAGGTGGCGGTCTTCTTCTGCCCGGCCCCGGCGAATGCGCCGTGGTTGCTGATCTCGTTGATATGGGGGATCTTATTCAGTTCTACCATGTTACAGCTCCTCCACTTCGTCGGCCTTGCTGCCGGCCTCATACAGCTCCAGCAGCCGCTTGGCACGGGTGACCACAGGCTTGTCGATCATCTTGCCGTTGAGGCTGGCCACGCCGCTGCCCCGTGCGTTGGCCTCGGCGATGGCCTCCATAATGGCCCGTGCCTTGTTGAGATCCTTCTCGCTGGGCATGAACACCTTGTGCAGCGGCTCGATCTGACGGGGATTGATGACGGATTTGCCGTCAAAGCCCAGCTTTTTGATAAGGGTGGCCTCGGCAATGAAGCCCTCCTCGTCGTTGACGTTGGAGAACACCGTGTCCAGCGCGGCGATACCGGCGGCCCGGGCGGCGTTCAGGATCATGCAGCGGGCAAAGAGCAGCTCGATGCCGTCGCTGCGGGTGGTTTTCAGGTCGGTGACGTAGTCCTCCGCGCCCAGCGCGATACCGATGAGCCGGTCGCTGGCCTTGGCGATCTCCACGGCGTTCAGCACGCCGTTGGCGCTTTCGATGGCGGCCATCATGCCGGTGGTGCCCACGGGGATACCGGCCTCCCGCTCGATGCGCTCGATCTCCCGCTCGCAGTCGATGACATCCTGCGCACTGTCGGTTTTGGGCAGGCGCACCACCTGCACACCGGCGCGGACGACGGCTTCCAGATCCTCGATGCCCAGACCGCTGGAGAGGTCGTTGATGCGCACCACCGTCTCTTTTGTGCCGAAATGCAGGGTCTTCAAGGCGTTATACACCAGAAAGCGAGCCGCGTCCTTCTCGGTATAGGCCACGCTGTCCTCCAGATCGAACATGATGGAGTCCGCGCCGTAGATGTGAGCGTCCCGGATCATGCCGGGGTTGTTGCCGGGCACGAACATCATGCTGCGGCGCAAGCGATCCTTCTTATACATCCTGCCGCACCTCCCATGTGTAGTCATGGCACTCCGCCGCCCGGGTCAGGGCGGTAGCCACCCGCGCCCGGACGGTGCAGTCCAGCGCACCCTTATCCACGGCGGTGATGAGGGCGTTCTCCACACCGTAGCTGGCGGCGGTCTCCTGGATGACGGCGATGATCTGCTTACCGAACTGCTGATAGACGCTGCTGGTCAGCTCCACCTGCACGCCGCCGTCATCGGACGGCTCTACGGTGATCATGATGTCGTTGGATTCCATAGTCCCGGCATTGCCGGTGGTGATCAGTTTCATAGACGGCCTCCTTACAGCGCGGCTTCCAGATTCTGACGGATGGCTGCGATGAACTGGGCGGAGGTGACGGGATGGGCCTCAAAGCCCTCGTCCACCAGACCGGCCAGATCCTTGGTCATGGTGCCCTGGTTCAGCGTGGTGAAGCAGGCGTTCTCCAGCTTGTCGGCAAAGGCGGCCAGATCGGCAAGGCCGTCCAGCTGACCGCGCTTGCGCAGCGCGCCCGTCCAGGCGAAGATGGTGGCCATGGGGTTGGTGGAGGTCTCCTCACCCTTCAGGTGCTTATAGTAGTGGCGGGTCACGGTGCCGTGAGCGGCCTCGTACTCCGTCACGCCGTCGGGGGACACCAGCACGGAGGTCATCATGGCAAGAGAGCCGAAGGCGGTGGAGATCATGTCGCTCATTACATCGCCGTCGTAGTTCTTCAGCGCCCAGATAAAGCCGCCCTTGGAGCGGATGACGCGGGCCACGGCGTCGTCGATGAGGGTGTAGAAATAGGTAATGCCCAGCTGGGCGAACTTCTCCTTGTAGTTCTGCTCGTACTCCTCCTCAAAGATGCGCTTGAACTCGCCGTCGTACACCTTGGAGATAGTGTCCTTGGTGGAGAACCACAGATCCTGTTTATTGGCCATGGCGTACTGGAAGCAGCTCTTGGCAAAGGCGCGGATGCTCTTCTCCGTGTTGTGCTGGCCCTGCCACACGGCGGGCCCCTTCACGGTCTGGACGGTCAGGGTCTTTTCCGCGCCGCTCTCGCCCTTGAAGGTCAGCGTGGCGGTGCCCGGCTCGTCTGTGACCATATCCACGGCCTTGTACATGTCGCCGTAGGCGTGACGGGCCACGGTGATGGGCTTTTCCCAGTTCTTCACCACCGGGTGGATAAAGGGCACCACAATGGGGGCACGGAAGGCGGTGCCGTCCAGATAGGCGCGGATGGTGCCGTTGGGGCTTTTCCACATCTCGGTCAGCTGGGGATACTCCTCCATCCGCTGCTTGTTGGGGGTGATGGTGGCGCACTTGACGGCAACGCCCAGACGCTGGGTGGCCTTGGCGGCATCGATGGTCACCTGATCCTTAGTCTCGTTGCGGTGCAGCAGGCCCAGATCGTAGTATTCGGTCTTCAGATCCACGAAGGGCAGGATCAGCTCATCCTTGATCATCTGCCACAGCACGCGGGTCATTTCGTCGCCGTCCATCTCCACCAGCGGCGTTGTCATTTTGATCTTATCCATAGTGCGTCCTTTCATATATGTGTTGTTAGGTCGGGGCGTTAAGAAAACATGCCGGTGGCATGTTTTTAGCCTCCGATCTCGGCGGCTATGCCGCCGTAGCATCTATCTTGTTTTTGAAGGTACTATCTTACGTCGGCGGGGCGTCGGGGACGCCGCCCCCTACACTCGTTTACCGGCAACGCTCTTCTCAGAGCCGTTTCGCGTAATAGTTCATCAGGCAGCCGTCCAGCAGGATCTCCTTCTCGTCCGCCGTCAGGCCATGGACGTGGAGCAGCAGGTCATGGACGCTGCCGTCCTTGCAAATCACCTTGGCGGGGATATCCTCATTGCCCTCCTCGATGGTCTTGCGGATGCCGGGGACAAACACGCAGTCGCCGGGCTGGTAATCAAAGGCGGCGTCCTTATCCAGCGTGAAGGGCAGGATGCCCCAGTTGATGCAGTTGCTGCGGTAACGCTTGGTGGCGAATTCATAGCAGATGTTGGCGAAGCCGCCCAGTACCTTCTGGCAGGAGGCCGCCTGCTCGCGGGCGGAGCCGTCGCCGGGCTTATTGGCGAACACGCAGGAGCCGAACTGGGTGTTGGCGGCCAGCGCTCTGGCATCGCCCACCTTGCCCAGCACTTCCAGAATGTGGGTGGGTACGTCGCCGGCGCGGCGCTGTGCCTCTTGGGCCGCCACCTCCTTGGCGTGGGGCACATACTCCGGCACCCGGCGGCTGAGGGTGAACTCCGCCAGACGCAGGGGATTGGAGCGGTAGGAGGAGGTCTCACCGGAGGGGATCAGCTCGTCAGTGGTGGTAACGGGATCGTGGATCACCGCCGCCAGCTCCACCAGCAGATTCTCGGTGAGATCGTACATCCTGGGCCAGTCGGTGATGTTGGGGCCCATCGCCAGCTCCACGCTGGGATCGGCCTTGCCGAAGCCGTAGTACAGGCGGTTGTCGTACACGGATTTGTCGAAGTGATATTCCCGGCGCACCGGCTCATAGTCTACATCGGTGGCGGCGGTGATGCGGCCGCCATTGGCAGCAGTGGCGGCGATGGAGCGGGAGTCCATCAG
>CAVBAZ010000337.1:0-11422 GCA_963593515.1 Bacteroidaceae bacterium | reverse complement strand
CCAGCTTCTGACAGCGCTTCACGGCGGTACTGCACCACTCGTGATCCACCTTTCTGGCCGCCTGCATCAGCAGCTTGGCGGGATAGTCGCTGCTCATGCCCCACAGCTGCTTCAGCCAGAAACGATCCTTCCCTGTATCCAGCGCCATGCGGGCGGTATACAGCTTCCGCAGCTCCTTCCCCACCGCCGCCAGAATGGCGATAGGCTCCGTCTGCATCCGCAGCAGGTCGGACAGTACCCGCGCCGCGTCATCGTACTTTCCGGCGGTGATGCAGTTGGTCATGTCGAACACGCGGGCATCCAGTATGGGGTCAGCCACGGCGTTGATATCGGCAATGGTGACGCGCTCCTGCTTGGCGTAGGCGGCGATCTTTTCGATCTCCGGCACCAGCTCCGTCATCAGCGTGCCGCAGGTAAACAGCAGATGGTCGGCGGTGGTGGGGTCGATGTCGTGGCCCAGCGCCGTGAACCGACGGCGCAGCCAGTTGACCAGCTGCGCCCGATCCTGCTGGGCGAACTCCACCACACAGACATACTTGTCCAGCGCGGCGCACAGCTTCTTCATCTTGCCGTCCCGCTTATACTCCAGCGTGTCGTAAAGGAAGATCAGCGTGCAATACTCCGGAAAGTCCTCCAGCAGCGCGATCAGGGCATTGCGCTGGCCCTCGTCCAGCTTGAAGAGATCCATGTCCTCCACCGTCACCAGCGTGTGCTGGGCCATCATGGGCATAGCCTCCACCGCCTCGGTCAGCGCCTGCACCGTCAGGCCCTTGCCGTTGAGATGGTGGTCGTTGAACTCCTCAAAGCCCGCCGGGATCAGCAGCTGGCGCACCTGCTGCAAATAGCGGCTGCGGAGATACGTCTCCTCGCCGTGGAAGATATACACATTTTGCAGCTGCTCCGCCTTCAGATCGGCCTTCAGCTGGGTAAAACCTTTATTCTCCGCCATGTTCCTCTCCTTCGTGAATGGTGATGCTGCCCTCGGTATCGGTGCGGCGTACCGCCGCGCCGATGCGCTCCAGCCGTTCAATGGTCTCCGGCGCGGGATGGCCGTAGCTGTTGTCGCCCACGCTGATAATGGCGATCTCCGGCTGGATGGCCGCCAGAAACGCCTCGTCCGAGCTGTACTTGGAGCCGTGGTGGCCCACCACCAGTATCTCAATATCCGGAACGGGGTACTTTTCCAGCAGCGCCCGCTCCGTGTCGCCCTTCATGTCGCCGGTGATAAGCACGTCAAAATCGTTGGCGCTGCCCAGCACGGACAGGCCCTGCTCGTTGATGTCGCCCTCGCCCACCGGCGGATAGAGCGTCACCATGACATCGCCCACCGAGACCAGCGTGGTGCGCCGGACCCACTCCACGGTGATGCCGTACCGGTCCGCCAGCTCCAGCAGCCGCTCCCGGACACCGTATTCATCCTCCATGTCCGGCAGGTACAGCGTATCCACCTTCAGGCGGCTCAGCAGCGTATAGAGACCGTTGGTGTGGTCGGCGTGGAAATGGGTGACCGCCACCGCCTTCAAGTGGGAAAAGCCCATGGAGGACAATGCGTCCGCCGCCACAGCGCCCGCGTCAATGTAGCTGTTGGAGCTGCCGCAGTCCACCAGCATCGCCTGTCCGCCGGAGTACAGCGCCACGCTCTCGCCCTGCCCCACGTCCAGCACCGTCACATTCATGTTGCCGCTGCGGTAAACGAGGGTATTGCCCCAGATGGCCAGTGCCAGCAGCGCCGCACATGCCGCCGCGGCAAACAGGTACTTCCGCTTGCGCCAGCGCTTCACCGCCGCGCACAGGCCGAAGCCCATATAGGCAGCCGCCAGCCAGATGCGCAGATAGTAATTGTCGAAATAGACCGCGTGGTACCGCCAGCGGGTCAGGACGTAGGCAATCCACAGCACCAGCCGGATCAGGCCGTAGGCTATCCAGCCCAGCACCTGTGCCAGCGGAAGCCATGCAAAGCCCGCCAGCACCGTGACGAAGGACGCCATGAAGGCGTAGCCCGCCAGAGGTACCGCCAGCAGGCCGGCCAGCGGCGACACCAGCGACAGCGTGTTGAAATAATAGGCCACCAGCGGCACGGTGCAGATCATGGCGCTCAGCGACACCGCCAGATTGGCGCAGCCGAAGGAGAGCACCCGCCGGAGGTGCTTATTATCGCCCTGATACCAGTCGAAAAGCAGGTGATACAGCCGTCCTGACAGCAGCACGATGCCGAAGGTGGCGGCAAAGCTCAGCTGCAGGCTGACGGACGCAGCGGCAAAGGGGTTGGGCAGCAGGATCACCAGCAGCGCAGCGCCCAGACTGGTCAGAGGATCACCGTCCCGCCGGAACAGCGGCGCCAGCAGCAGAAAGCCCTGCATGACGCAGGCACGCACCACCGACGGCGTCATGCCCACCATGCACATATAGAACACCAGCACGCCGATGGTCACGCCGCAGAACAGCCGCCGTCTGTGACGGGGCAGCAGCAAGGCCAGCAGCGTCACCAGAAATGCGCAGTGGAGCCCCGAGACCGCAAACAGGTGGGCCAGTCCCGCGCCCCGCATGATGGTATAATCCTCGTCGGAGATATCGTATTTATCGCCGGTCAGCTCGGCGGTCACAAAGGCGGCTGTCCGCTCGTCCGGCCAGATGGCCCGTATCTTCTCCTGAAAGGCCCGGTTCATCCGGGCGGGCCACCACCGGACGCTGTCCGCTGTACCCCCATCCACAGAAAGCTCGCCCTTTTGATACAGCAGGGCAAAGACGCCCCGCGAGGTAAAGGTGGTCAGCCGCGTATCCCGGATATGGCCCGCGTCGTTCCACTTGGCCGTGCCGGACACCGTATTGCCCGGCCGCAACGCCAGCAGCGATGCGTCACCGTACAGGGTGGCCTTCCGCAGCAGCGAGCCGTCCAGCCGCACCGTCACCCGCGCGCCGTAGTCGGTCTCTATGGCGTAGTCGCAGACCACGCCGGTAAAGGGCAGCTCCTGCCCGCACTTGTCCAGCACCGGCTGCTGTACCAGCGCCTGATAGCCGGTGAAATAGGCCAGCGCCGCCGCAGCGGAGATCGCCAGCAGGGCCACGCGGCTCCATAGCCTCCGGCGTTTGCGCAGGAAAAACGCTATGACCGCCAGCACCAGCAGGGCAGCCGCCGCATAGAGATACCAGCCGGTCTCCTCCATCAGCGCCGCTGTCAGAAAGGCTGCGGCAAAGGAGAAGGCCGTCATAGCCAGAACACGCATACGACATTCTCCCCTTCCCTGCTGTGTTGAACTGATTTATTATACCAAATTCCGCCTGTATGGGCAACAAAAATCCCGCCCGGATGGGCGGGATTTTTCGGAAAGCGTCTTATTTGACTCTCGCCAGCTTGTCGTTGCACTTCTGCAGGAAGCGGGCGTTGTCGATGACCGCGCGGGTATGAGTGCCCTCGCCGATCAGACCCTCCTCGTCGGAGGCCGTTACCTTGAAGGTGATCATCTTGCCGTTGGCAGAGATGCCGGTCACCTCGGCGGTGGCGGATACCTTCATGCCAACAGGGGTGGGGGCCAAGTGGCTGGAGCTGATCTCCACGCCCACGGTGCCCTTGCCCTCCGGCAGCTCGCCCTGCACGCACTGCATGGCGGCGTTCTCCATCAGGCCCATCATAAAGGGGGTGCCGAACACCTCCAGCCCGCCGGAGCCAACGGCCTTGGCGGTCATATCGGGGGTCACGGTCTTTTCCATGGTATAGGTCATGCCGACTTCGATCATTTGAAAACCTCCATTAAATTCCCAGTCTTGTCCAAAGGTCGTTATAGAACTTCAGCGTATCCTGCGGCAGGTTGATGTACAGCTCGCAGCGGTCCAGCACCTCGGGAGGTGCGGCCATGATGTTGTAGATCTCCTCATCCAGCGGCTCCTCGTACTCCTCCTCATAGTAGGCAGGGTACTCCGCCAGCGCTTCGGCGTTGGGGGAAGCGTACCAGATGTAGTCCATGTTGGCCAGATTGCACTCGGTGCTGGCGATGAAGTTGATCCATTCCATGGCTTCGGCGGTGTGCTGACTGGACTTCAGCACGCACATGGCGTCCACGAACCAGTTGGAGCCTTCCTCCGGCACCACAAATGCCAGATCCTCGTTGTTCTCCAGCATGGTCAGATAGTCGCCGGCGTAGTACATGGCGATGGCGGCGTTGCCGCCCTCCATCTTGCCGAAGATCTCGTCCATGACGAAGGCCTGATACACGCCCTTGTTCTTGGCATCGTAGATCAGCTGGAAGGCCTCCTCCAGCTGGGCCTCGTCAGTGGTGTTGATGTCGTAGCCCAGATAGCACAGGGCGGCCATCAGCGCATCACGGGAGTTGTTGATCATCAGCACCTGTCCGGCATACTTCTCGTCAAACATGGCGCCCCAGCTGGTGATGGGCTCGTCCACCATGGTGGTGTTGTAGATGATGCCCACGGTGCCCCAGGTGTAGGGAACGGTGTACTTGTTCTCCGGGTCGAAGCTGAGGGACTTGTACTGATCGTCGATCAGGTCATAGTTGGGAATGGCGCTGTAATCCAGCTCCGCCAGCATGTCCTCCTGGATCAGCCGCCCGATCATATAGTCGGAGGGGACGATCACGTCGAAGTCCGCGCCGCCCATCTTGATAAGGGAGTACAGGGCCTCGTTGCTCTCCGCCGTCTGATAGTTGACGCGGATGCCGGTCTCCTCCTCGAACTGGGTGATCAGATCCTCGTCGATATACTCACCCCAGGAGCAGACATTCACCACACGGTCAGACCGGGCGGCGGCACCGGTGAAGATCAGCACCGCCAGCAGCACACAGGCAAGGCCGCCCGCCGTGATCTTCTTCCACAGGCCATTGCTCCGCTTGGGGGCGGGAGCGTTGGCCGCAGCGCCCTCACGGTGGTGCTGGTGGGCGTGGTGCTGGGTGTGATTTTCCCGGATGTTGATGATGGCCAGCAACAGTATCACCGTCACGAACAGCAGCGTGGAGATGGCGTTGATCTCCGGGCTGACACGCTTCTTGGTCATGCCATAGATGGTCATGGCAAGCGTAGAGGCGCTGGTGCCGGCGGTGAAGTAGCTGATGATAAAGTCGTCGATGGACATGGTAAAGGCCGTCAGCGCGCCGGAGACGATGCCGGGCTTGATCTCGGGAATGATGACCTTCCAGAAGGCCTGCATCCATGTGCAGCCCAGATCCTGCGCCGCGTCCACCAGATTGCGGTCCATCTGCCGCAGCTTGGGGCCAACGGACAGGATCACATAGGGGATGTTGAAGCAGATATGGGCGATCAGCAGCGTGCCGAAGCCCATGGTCAGCCGCTCCGGCAGCACGATGGCGCTCTGGATGCTGTTGATCCATCCGGCGAAAGCGCCCCAGCCGTTGAAGAACACCACGAACAGCAGGCACAGGCTGACGCCGGTGACGATATCGGCGTTCATCATGGGGATGTTGTTGACGGCCATCAGGCTGTTCCGGGCCTTGCGGCGCATGCCATAGAAGCCGATGGCGGCAAAGGTGCCCGCGATGGTAGCGATGACCGTGGCCAGCAGGGACACCAGCAGCGTGATATACACGCTGTGCATGATAAGCCGGTTCTGGAACAGCTGCTGATACCAGTGGAGGGAGAAGCCCTTCCACACGCTGGAGCTGTTTCCGGCGTTGAAGGAGAAAACGATCAGGATGATGATGGGCGCGTACAGGAACAGGCCCGTCAGGATCATCAAAAGGCGGTCGCCCGCGGTGTTTGCCCGTCTCTGTCTCATAGCATCACCGCCTGTTCCTCGCCCTCGCCGAAGCGGTTCATCACCAGCATGCAGATGACCACAATGATCATCATGACAAGGGAGATGGCCGCGCCCAGCTGGGGATTATACGCGCCGCCCAGAAACTGCCGCTCGATTAGGTCGCCCAGCAGCAGCTCCGTGCCGCCGCCCAGCATACGGCTGATGGCGAAGGTGGACACCGAGGGGACGAATACCATGGTGATGCCGGACAGCACGCCCGGCAGGCTCAGGGGCAAAATCACCTTGCGGAACACGGTGACACTGTTGGCGCCCAGATCGCGGGCCGCCTCCAGCAGGGAATAATCCAGCTTCACAATGACAGAATAGATCGGCAGGATCATGAAGGGCAGATAGTTATACACCATGCCCAGCACTACCGCGCCCTGGGTATTCATCATGGAGAAATACTCGATATTGCTGCCGGTGATGCTGTTATACAGGGCGATAATGCCGATCTTCTGAAACAGCTGGTTCAGAAGGCCGTTGTTCTCCAGAATGGTCATCCACGAGTACGTCCGCAGCAGGAAGTTCATCCACATGGGCAGCATAATGAGCACCATGGCGGTCTTCTGGAAGGAAGCCGGCTCGCGGCTGAGAAAATAGGACACGGGATAGCCGATCAGCAGGCAGATGGCCGTGGCGATCAGCGCCAGCTTGAAGGAGCGGCCGAACACCGCCGCATAGTCGCCCATCTGCACGAAGTTATCCAGCGTGGCGCCGCCGTCTCCGTTGGAGAAGGCGTAGATCACCATGATAATGATGGGGGCCACCACGAAAATGGCCATCCATACCACATAGGGCACGGCGAAACGGGAGAGCTTATTCTTCATCCTCGCTCTCCTCCTCTTCCAGCTCTGCGCTGGCGTCCGCCAATTCCTCATACTCCTCGGAATAGGAGGAGTAGTCGCCGAACATACCGGAGTATTCGCTCTTCTTCATGATGTGGAAGCCCTCCGGGTCGATCTTCACGCCGATCCGCGCGCCCACCGGCGAATGGTCGGTGGTCTGGATCAGCCATTTGAAACCGCGGAAGTCCACGATGATGTCGTATTGCATCCCCTTGAAGGTCACGTTGGTGACGGTGCCCACCAGCTGGCCCTGCTCCACGGGCACGATGTCGATGTCCTCGGGCCGGATGACCACGTCCACCGGCTCGTTCTCGGCAAAGCCGCCGTCCACGCAGGGGAACTCCTTGCCGTACATCTTCACCACGTTGTCCCGCACCATGGTGCCGTTGAGGATGTTGCTCTCGCCGATAAAGTCCGCCACAAAGGCGTTTTTCGGCTCGTTATATATATCTTCCGGCGTTCCGATCTGCTGGATGCGGCCCTTATCCATCACCACCACGGTGTCGGACATGGTCAGTGCCTCCTCCTGATCGTGGGTCACATAGATAAACGTGATGCCCATCTGCTGCTGGATACGCTTCAGCTCGTTCTGCATATCCTTCCGCAGCCGGAGGTCCAGTGCGCCCAGCGGCTCGTCCAGCAGCAGCACCTTGGGACGGTTCACCAGTGCGCGGGCGATGGCCACACGCTGCTGCTGGCCGCCGGAGAGCTGGTCAACGCGGCGCTGCTCAAAGCCCTTCAGGCTGACCACCGCCAGCATCTCCGTGACACGCTGCCGTATCTCATCCTCCGGCACCTTGGCGATACGCAGGCCGAAGGCCACGTTCTCGAACACGTCCAAATGGGGAAACA
The DNA here is from genome assembly GCA_963593515.1 of Bacteroidaceae bacterium. Taxonomy (GTDB): domain Bacteria; phylum Bacillota; class Clostridia; order Oscillospirales; family Oscillospiraceae; genus Vescimonas. The sequence goes on along the minus strand of CAVBAZ010000337.1, from coordinate 3,958 downwards.
GGGCGTATTTCTGGAACACGGTGTTGATCTGCCGCTTATGCGGCGGAACGTCATTGATCCTCACACCATCAAAGGTAACATCACCGGATGTGGGCGTAGTAAACCCGCCGATGATCCGCAGCGTTGTGGTCTTGCCGCAGCCGCTGGGCCCAAGCAGTGTGAGGAATTCGGAATCGTTGATGTAAAGATTGATGTTGTCGAGAACCAGCTCGTCGTCAAACGCCATGCAGAGGTTCCGCAGGCGAATCAACTCTTTGGACATTTATCCTCCCCCGTTCATAAAAAAGATTTTTCGCCTCTTCTCTCTGTACTCACCGAGGGCCGGAACGGCCTGTATTTTTCGTTGAAATTTGGCATGCTGAAAACAGCAAGACCACTATATAGAAAAAGGTTGGAAATGTCAATATAAATTGAAAAAAGTTGCAGCTCCCGTAGGGGTGCGGTACGTTGTACGCGGCGGCCTGAGGGCAGGCCGCCCTACGAAGCATCTGCCGAACATTCTTGCGCCCATGGAGAAAATATGCTATGATACTGCTACCAATCTTACCCACAAAGGAGAGCGCCATGGACAAAAACGAAAAGAACGTGGTCACCACGGTGTTTGACTATCTGCGCTGGCGGGGCGACCTGACCTTCGCGCAGGACGCTTTCAACGAGGTGGACAACCTTGTGCTGTGCATCATCACCTATCTGAATTTCCGCCGTTTTCCGGAGCTGCGCAGCCGCGAGCCGGAAAATGCCGTACTGCTGGGCGACATTGTCCCCCGGATGACGGCGGAGGACGAACAGCAGGGCCTATCCCCCAATGATTATATCCCGCTGATGAAGCTGGCCGCCGGATCCCGCCGCTTTGGCGGCGTGCGGATGCTGGGCTATGAAACGGTGCGGGATGAGGAACGGGAGATGCAGCTGGACGCCCTGTCCTTTCTGGTGCCGGACGGCACGCTGTTCTGTGCCTTCATGGGCACCGACCGCTCGCTGGTGGGCTGGAAGGAGAACCTGAACCTCAGCTTTATGGACGCCGTCCCCGCTCAGATCGGCGCGGCGGAATATGTGGAGGATATGGCCCGGCACTGCCCCGAACGCCCGCTGCGGATCGGCGGTCATTCCAAGGGCGGCAATCTGGCCGCCTACGCCGCCATGCACATTCCGGAGACGCTGCAGCGCACCCGTCTGCTGGACGCCTATAATAACGACGGCCCCGGCTTCCGCAAGGACGTGACCGACACAGAGGAATACCGCCGCGTGGCGGAGAAGCTGCACACCTATATCCCCGCCTCCTCCATCGTGGGCGTGCTGCTGGAGCACACGGAGGACTATGTGGTGGTGGCCAGCAACAGCCACGCCGTCATGCAGCACGAACCCCTGACATGGGGCGTACAGGGCCGGCAGTTCATCCGGCGGGAGGAACGCTCGGAGCTGGGCAAGGTATCCGACGACGTGTTGCGGCAATGGATCGCCTCCATGACCCGCGAGGAACGGGAGGAGTTCTCCGCGGCGCTGTTCGATATGTTCACGCAGGGCGGTAAGCTGCGCTCGCTGGAGGAGGTCAAACAGAAGGATCTTCTCCGCCGTCTGGCCGCCGACGACAAACAGAAGGGCATCGTGTCGGAGGTCATGCGCCGGTTGATGGCCGACGTAAAGGACGAGTTCCTCCGCTCAGCGGAGGAGGGGCTGAAGGAAACGGCGGAAACGCTGAAGGAGACCGCCGGGAACCTCTATCAGGCGGGACAGAAGGTGCTGGAGCGCCGCAGGGAGGAAAAGTAACATCGCTGTTGCTTTTCTCCGGATCGTGTGATAGAATCAAAGAAAAAGGATTGGAGTTGAGAGAATGAACATTTCCCGCTAATTTCCGGCACGACATATCCCGGGCGGCAATGACCGCCCTGTTCGTTGTGCCTTTCGCGGGAAATCGGTTCGTCTCTCAGCTTTGTGCATGGTCATGCCCTGTCTTTTTGCGGGTGCAGTATGCGCTTTTGGCTGTGGGATCTGTTTCCCGCAGCCATTTTTTATGATCGGAGGCATGACCATGTCCATTATTCAGGTAACTGACCTTACGTTCTGCTATGACGGCAGCTATGACAACATCTTTGAAAACGTCAGCTTTCAGCTGGACACCGACTGGCGGCTGGGGCTGATCGGCCGCAACGGCCGCGGCAAAACCACGCTTCTGCGGCTTTTGCAGGGGAAATACGCCTATCAGGGCACGATCCACGCAAGCGTGGGCTTCGACTACTTCCCCTACACCGTACCGGATCCGTCGCAGTACCCCATCGACCTGCTGCAAAGCGTCTGCCCGGATGTGCCGCAATGGCGTTTCCTGCGGGAGCTTGCGCCGCTCGAACTGCCGGAGGAGCTGCTGTACCGGCCATTTTCCACGCTCTCCGGCGGCGAGCAATCCAAAATCCTGCTGGCGATGCTCTTTTCCCGCGAGAACCGCTTTCTGCTGATCGACGAACCTACCAACCACCTCGATCAGGCGGGACGTGCGCTGGTCAGCCGCTATCTCAGCGGCAAAAAAGGCTTCCTGCTGGTCTCCCACGACCGGGCATTCCTCGACGGCTGCGTCGACCACATCTGCTCCATCAACCGCAGCGGCATCGAAATTCAGAAAGGCAACTATTCCTCATGGTACGAAAACAAGCTGCGGCAGGACTCTTTCGAGCTGGCGCAGAACGCGCGGCTCAAGAAGGAGATCGGGCGGCTGAAGGAGGCGGCGCGCCAGTCCAGCGCATGGGCCGACAAGGTCGAAAGCACGAAGCTGGGCGCAAACTCCGCAAAGGTCAAGGGCACCGCCGACGCCATGGGCGGCCGGGCCTATATCGGCGAGCAGTCGCGCCGGATGCAGCAGCGACGCAAAAATCTCGAACGGCGGCAGCAAAACGCCATCGAGGAAAAGTCCGCGCTGCTGAAAAACATCGACAGCAGCGATCCGCTGAAGCTGCACCCGCTGGAGCATCACGTCAGGCAGCTGGCCCTGCTGCGGGAGCTGTCCATCCACTACGGCGGCCCGCCGGTCTGCACCGGCGTCTCCTTCTGCGTGGAAACAGGCGACCGCGTGGCGCTGTGCGGGCCGAACGGCTCCGGAAAATCCAGCATCCTGAAGCTGCTGTGCGGGCAGGACATCCCGTACACCGGAACGCTGGAGCTGGCGAGCCGCCTGACGATCTCCTATGTGCCGCAGGACGCCTCCGGTCTGCGCGGCGGCCTGCGCAGCTATGCGGCGGACTGCGGCATCGACGAGAGTCTTTTCAAGGCGATCCTGCGCAAGCTGGGCTTTGAACGGGTGCAGTTTGAAAAGGATATGGGCGACTTCTCCGCCGGGCAGAAGAAAAAGGTGCTGCTGGCGCGGAGCCTGTGTCAGTCCGCGCACCTGTACGTCTGGGACGAGCCACTCAACTATATCGACGTCCTCTCCCGCGTCCAGATCGAAGAGCTGCTGCTCGCGTTCCGCCCGACGCTTCTGTTCGTAGAGCATGACCGCGTGTTCTGCGAGAAGATCGCCACCAAGACCGTATCGCTTTGACCGAAAAAACCGCCCGACGGTGCAGCACTGCTGCACCGTCGGGCGGTTTAACGCTTTGCCGCACGGCGATATTCTTACATGTAATGGTACTTCTTCCGCTTACCCAGCAGGAAGCTCAGGCCCACGGCGAAGGCACAGATTTCCGCCGCCACACCGGCCCACCAGATGCCGTCCAACTCCCAGATCATGGGCAGCAGCAGAACGGCGGACAGCTTGAACACGAAGGTACGCAGGAAGGAGATGATGGCCGACACCGCGCCGTCGTTCAGCGCCGTGAAGAAGGAAGAGTTGAAGATGTTGAACCCCACCAGCACGAAGGCCAACGTGGAGATGCGGAAGGCGTGTACCGTCATCTGGCAGAGCACATCGTCATATCCCACGAACAGCCGGGACAGCGGAACAGCCAGCGCCTGTGCCGCGCCCACCATGATA
>CAVBAZ010000336.1:0-2311 GCA_963593515.1 Bacteroidaceae bacterium | reverse complement strand
AACCTCATCCAGCACGGGCTTATTTTTGATGTCATAGAAAATACCCAGATATTCCATCGTCAAACTCCCTTTTTTTGCCATCATACACCAAGGCGGCGAAAAAAGCAACGCCAGCCTTTGCCGATATGCGCCCGCAATTTTCCGCTTTTGCATAGCAAAATGCCCTCTATGCAGCTGCATAGAGGGCATTTTCTATTGTCTCTTTTTACCGGGGCGTTACTCGTCGTCCTCGTCCTCGGCGGCCTCGTTCAGGGCGTTGGCCAAATCGCTGAGATCGAACTCCAGCTTGGTGCCGCAGTTGGGGCATACCACTTCGCCGTCCTCCAGAACGGACTCGTCGAAGTAGACCTCCTCCTCACACTCGGGGCAGGTGGTCATGAAGCAGTCCTCTTCGTCCTCGTCTTCATCGTCCCACTCGTCCTCGTCGTCCAGCTCGTAGAGGGTCTCCTCCACCTCGCTGAGATCGTCGCTGACGGCGTCCAGACCGTCCTCGATGTCCACCATCTCGTCCTGCATGTCGGCGATCTCGTCGGCCATGCTGTCCAGCACGTCGATGATGGCGGCAAACAGCTTGCCCTCGTTGCTCTCGGCGTCCAGCTTCAGACCCTCGGCCAGACCCTTCAGATATGCTACCTTCTCAGAAATACCCATATTCGGCTCCTTTCTTTACGGTCAGTTGGTTGCTACGGATGAAATTACTTGCAGCGGCCGATATACTCGCCGGTGCGGGTGTCAATGGTGATCTTGTCGCCGATGTTGATGAACAGGGGCACCTTCACCTCGGCGCCGGTCTCCACGGTGGCGGGCTTCAGGGTGTTGGTGGCGGTGTTGCCGGCCAGACCGGGCTCGGTCTCGGTGATCTCCAGATCCATGAAGTTGGGGCACTCCAGGCCGAACACGCTGCCCTTATAGCTCAGCACCTTGCAGACGGTGTTCTCGGTGATGAAGCGGAAAGCGTCGCCCAGCAGATCCTTGCCCAGAGGCACCATGTCGAAGGTCTCCTGATCCATGAAGTAATACAGGTCGCCGTCGTTGTAGCTGTACGCCATGTCGCGGCGGTCCACGAAGGCTTCCTCAAACTTGGCGGTGGGGTTGAAAGAGGTCTCGGTCACAGCGCCGGTCACCACGTTGCGCATCTTGGTGCGGACGAAGGCCGCGCCCTTGCCGGGCTTGACGTGCTGGAACTCCACGACCTGCATGATCTTGCCGTCCATCTCGAAAGTCTTGCCGTTTCTGAAATCACCGGCGGTAATAGTTGCCATATTGATATTCCTCCCATGTGATGAGGGAATATCAACATTCCCTCGAATAAAATAATTCCGGCCGCAAAAAGCCTTATCTATTTTACATGATGCTGTATGGTTTGGCAAGGGCTTTGCCGTATTTTTTGCCAAAAAACCAAAATTATTTCCCTTACAGCACGATCAGTTCCTTGGGGGCCTTGGTGATGACCTCCGCGCCATCCTTACGCAGCACCATCACATCCTCGATGCGGACGCCGAATTTTCCGGGCAGATAGATGCCCGGCTCGGCGCTGACCACGGCGTTCTCCGGCATGGGCTTATCATTGCTGGGCATGGCGTTGGGGGATTCGTGGATGTCGATGCCCAGGCTGTGGCCGAAGCTGTGACCGAAATAGGGGCCGTAGCCCGCGTCCTCAATGACCTTGCGGGCGGCGCCGTCAATGGCCGCACCGGTGACGCCCGCCTTCGCGGCTGCGATACCGGCCAGCTGGGCCTCCAGCACAATGTGATAGACCTTCTTCATCTCCTCGCTGGGCTCGCCCAGCGCCACGGTGCGGGTCATGTCGCTGCAATAGCCCTTATACACGCAGCCGAAGTCCATGGTGATGAAGTCACCCAGCTGCATCTTGCGCATGCCGGGCACGGCATGGGGCATGGAGCCGTTGGGGCCGGAGGCGATGATGGTATCAAAGGAGGTCTTTTCCGCTCCGGCGGACACCATCAGGTAGTTCAGACGGGCGGCGATCTCCTTCTCGGTCATGCCCGCATGGATCTCCTTGCAGATCTGCTCCAGCGCGCCCTCGGCGATCCGCTGGGCGGCGATCATGTTCTCGATCTCCTCGTCGTCCTTGCTGCCCCGCAGCTCGGTCATCACGGCGGTGGCAGGCACCAGCGTGCAATGCAGCTTCTCTGTATAGGCGGTGTGAGTGGCCACGGTCATGACCTCCTCCTCAAAGCCCACCTTCTGTGCGCCGGACTCGGCCAGCGCCTTGTTGATGAGGTCGGTGAAGGGGTTGGCCCGGCTGGTCTCCCAGATGACGGCGGCGTCGCCGATGGCCTTGCCCGCC
>CAVBAZ010000335.1:0-4285 GCA_963593515.1 Bacteroidaceae bacterium | reverse complement strand
GTCCATATGCAGACCCATGGCGGCGTCCACCTTGGGATCGTTGAGGATTCCTGCGTCGATCATGGCCTGTGAGCCCTTCAGCAGCTCCTCCGCCGGCTGGAAGCACAGCTTCACCGTACCCCGCAGTTCCTTTTCATGGTCTTTCAGCAGCCTGGCCGCCGCCAGCAGCATGCCGGTGTGGGCATCGTGGCCGCAGGAATGGCACGCGCCATTACGGCATGCAAAGTCCAGACCAGACACTTCCTCCTGAGGCAGAGCGTCCATATCGCCCCGCAGCAGGATCACCGGTGCGCCGCTGCCAACGGTACAGGTCACGCCGCCGCCCAGCAGCTGAGGCTCATAGCCGTAGCCACGCAGCGTCTTGCACACATAGGCTACCGTTTCCGTCAGCTCAAAGCCCAGTTCCGCGTGCTGATGCAGATACCGGCGGTGCACAATGATCTCCTCTCGCATGGCCTGCGCTTCTTCCAAGTAGTTTGCCATGTTGATCACTCCTATCTCTCTTTCTCAAGTCAAAGCGTTACAGCCGTTGTGATAAGTGTAAACTTTTTGTTGCAAAAAGGGAAATATTCAGATATAATGCACATATAAGCGGAAGTTATAACCGAGTGATAGCGAGGTGAAACACATGGAACTCAGGCAGATGCGGTATGTGCTGACGGTGGCACGGTGTCACAGCTTTTCCCGCGCGGCCAATGCGCTGTTCGTTTCACAGCCTGCCATTTCCCAGCAGATTCAGTCGTTGGAGACAGAATTGCAAACGAAGTTGTTCGTGCGGGATACCCACGGCGTGTCTCTGACCAGGGAGGGAGAACGTTTCTGTGCCGCCGCTGAGGGGATTCTGGAGCAGGTTGCCCGGCTGGAGACACAGTTTAAGGATGGTGCACAGCAGAAGCGGCAGCGCCTGAACGTAGGTGTGTTCGTCTTTTACCGCACGGCGGGCCTGTCCTCAGTTGTCAGCGCGTTCTTTGACAACCACCCTGATACGCTGGGATGCATTAAGATCGTGGAGAACTATCAGGCATACGACTTGCTGCGCTCCGGTGAACTGGACATGGCCATCATCAAGACCAACGCCCGCAACAGTGCTGAGGAGGGCATTGCCTATGACGTGCTGCGGCGAGAACCGCTGATGGCCCTGATGAGCCACCGCAATCCCTGCACCGAACAGAAAAGCATTACGACCGCTGAGTTGAGCCGCATGAAGCTGCTGACCGGTGCGGACAACTCCCATTACTATAACGACGCCCGGCAGCTGTTTCAGAGAAGCAACAGTCACCCGGACGTGGGCTTTATGAACACTACGGACGTGGAGCTGATGGTAGAGATGGTGGAGCAGGATCGGAGCTATCTGTTTGTGACCGGAGATACCGGCGCAGCATTGACCAATGACAAGGCGGTTGCTGTCCCCATTTCGCCAAAAGAGGAAATGCTGACTGTTCTGGCTTACCGTTCCAAGCGGCCCCTGACAGGCGTACAGGAGAGCTTCCGCCGCTATATCCGGGAGACGTTCTGAAAATCGCATAAAAAGAGGGAAGTCCAAGCGGACTTCCCTCTTTTTATGCTTCCTCCGGGCTGACCGGGGGCTTTTCTATTTTTTTGACCACCTGCTTCAGATAGCGGACAAACTCCTGCGCGATGGGATCGGGCTGTCCGCCCCGCGGCACGGCCACCCCCAGTTCCCGATACTGGCTCGGCTCCAGCGGCAGTGCCACCACGTTTTGCACCGCGTAGTAATCCAGCTCCAGCTGCGGCATGATGGTGACGCCCAAACCAGCGGCCACTGCCGCCAGCACCGAGCGGTTGCCCATCCGGTCGTTCGTATAGGTGACGTCAATGTGGTGCTTTTTAAATATCCGGGGAACATCCACGTTTTGCCGGTAATCCGGAAGGATAACAGCCTCTGCGCTGAAACGCTCCAAGGGGACGGAGCTGCCCATGACCACGCCTTGCGGAAATACGCCGCGGAAGGGGTCTTTGAACACGCTGACCCAGCCCAGCTCCTTGCTTGTCCACGCCCGATCCGTGACCGCCAGATCCACACTGCCGTCCTTCATCCAGCTGTTGATGACCATCGGGGATTCAGAGGCAATGCTGACGTGAACATGGGGATACTCCGCTCGCAGTCGGGCAATGGCCTCCGGCAGCCAGCGTTGGGACACGGAGTCCACCGCCGCGATCCGCAGGGTGCTGCTCTGGGCTTCCTTGCAGCTTTGGATGGCCGCCTCCAGTGAATCATAGCTGCGGAGGAAGCGGCGGATCTCCGGCATCAGCTGCCGCCCGCTCTCGCTGAGCCGTACCCCGCTGTGGCTGCGATCCAGCAGGCACAGTCCCAGCTCGTTCTCCAGACTGTTCATCATATAGGTCAATCCTGCCTGCGTGTAACCCAACTGCTCCGCAGCGCGGGTCATGCTGCCGATCTCCACGATGGCGGCCAGCGCGATCAGCTTCTGTACATCCATATGCTGTATGCTCCCTATTATGGTTCATAAGACTTTCTTATGAACCATAATATTTCCTCATTTCACAAATGTCAAGGAAAAAGTTAAAGTAAAGGAGGAACGGAAATCCATACTCTCCTTTCTCCGGCAAGGGCGGGCCTGCCGCCCTTGCCCCACGGGGAAGGGACAAGAACAACGAGGAGGAAAAACCATGTTTAACAGCACCGCCATGAAGTTGGGCAGCAACAGCTCCTGCATCCGTGAGATCTTTGAATTCGGCCTGCGGCAGAAGGCTGTCGTGGGAGCGGAAAACGTCTACGATTACAGTCTGGGCAATCCCAGTATCCCCGCACCTCCTGAAGTGGCGGAGGCCATCCGCGACATTCTGGCCACCGAGGACAGCATTCAGGTCCATGGCTACACCAGCGCGGTGGGCTATGACGGCGTCCGCAAGGCTGTGGCCGAGGATCTGACGGAACGCAGCGGCATGACCATCCGCCCGGAGAACCTGTTCTTCACCTGCGGCGCGGCGCCCGCTCTGATGGCGGTGCTGCGCGCCCTGCATATCGACAGCGAGACCGAGATCATCGCCATCGCACCCTTCTTCCCTGAGTATCGGCCCTTTACCCAGTCCTCCGGCAGCCGCCTTGTGGTGGTGGAGGCGGATACCAAGGCGTTCCAGATCGACCTGGACGGTGTGGAAAAGGCCATTACCAATCACACCCAGGCCGTCATTATCAACTCCCCCAATAACCCCTCCGGCGTGGTCTATACCGCCGAGACATTGAAAAAGCTGGCGGACATCCTGACAAAGAAGTCTCAGGAAGTCGGCCACCCCATCTATATCATCTCCGATGAGCCCTACCGTGAACTGGTCTACGGCGGCGTGGAGGTTCCCTTTATTCCCGCCATCTATCCCAATACCGTGATCTGCTACTCCTACTCCAAGAGCCTGAGCCTGCCCGGTGAGCGTATCGGCTACGTCTGCGTGCCGGACTGCGCCGCGCAGTCGGTGGAACTGTTTACCTGCGTCAAGGGCGCGGCCCGTATGGACGCCCACACCTGCGCGCCCAGCCTGATCCAGCGTGTCATCGCCCGCTGCGCCAAGCTGCGGCCCGACCTGCGCAGCTACGACGAGAACCGCACCCTGCTGTACGAGGCGCTGACCTCCTATGGCTACGAATGTGCAAAGCCGGACGGTGCTTTCTATCTGTTCGTCAAGGCGCCCGGCGGCGATGCCAAAGCCTTCTCTGAGCGGGCCAAGAAGGAGAACCTGCTGGTGGTTCCCTCCGACGACTTCGGCGTGAAGGGCTACTTCCGCCTGTCCTACTGCGTCAGCAACGAGATGATCCGCCGCAGTTTACCTGCGTTCAAAAAGCTGATCGAAACGAAGTAAGAGAGGAAATAGCCTATGAAGAAAACCAATCGTTGGCTCTATGCCATCGTGGGCTGCGCCGTGCTGCTGCTGTCGGGCCTTGTGTACGCGTGGAGTGTGCTGTCCGGCCCCATCGCGGCGGAATTCTCCCAGTGGAGCGCCGCCCAGCTGTCCCTGACCTTCACCATCGTCATGAGCTTTTTCTGCATCGGCGGTCTGGTGGGGGGCCTGCTGTCCGGCAAGGTCAGCCAGAAGGTGTACCTATGGGTATCCTCGGCGCTGTTTCTGGCGGGCTTCCTGCTGACGGCCAACATCCAGACGATCCTGATGCTGTACATCGGCTTCGGCGTCATCTGCGGCTTCGCGTCGGGTCTTTCCTATAATGCCGTGCTGGGCACGGTGGGCAAGTGGTTTCCCGACAAGGCGGGACTGGTCTCCGGCATCCTGCTGATGGGCTTCGGCCTCAGCA
>CAVBAZ010000334.1:0-8686 GCA_963593515.1 Bacteroidaceae bacterium | reverse complement strand
TCCACCGGCAGCAAGTCCTATCGCAAAAAAGCAGCCGCCCGGAATGTTCCGGGCGGCTGCTTTTTATATAAGGTTTTGGAACAGCTTTACAGGCAGGTACAAGGCGTACAGCATGACCCGTTTCAGCGGTGGAACCGGGCATTCCGCCACACCGCTGTTGGGGACGTATTGCCCGTCGCTGCCCACCTCAAGGGCTTGCCGCAGATATTCGCCCTGTACCTCTCGCAAATGCTGCGTAAACGCCGGACTGTCGATGGCCAGCATCAGCTCGGTATCCAGATACGCGCTCCGTGGATCCAGATTGTAGGAGCCCACCACGGCCATCCGGTCGTCGATAAGGTAGGATTTCGCGTGAAGCTGATCCTTTCCCTGATACTCCCACAGACGGACATCGTGGGTCAGCAGGGAGGCTCTGTCGCCCCAATAGGCGGTACAGGCCATGGGATTTGGTGAGGACGCCACGGAGTTTGTCAGCAGAGTCACGTCCAGTTCTTTCTCGTCCAGTGTGTCCAGCAGATCATCCAGCACAGACTCCCGAATGATATAAGGAGACTGCATGGTAACAGAGTCCTCCGCACCCAGCAGAAGCTGGCTCAGAATATACCCGGCCTTCGGTTCCTTCAGGCCGATCTGGGTATCATTGTGAAAGAACGTGACACAATTCACGGCATAGGTTTGCCCTTCGTAGTCGTCCGAGGCATGGTCAACGATTTCTGTATACTCTGCCGCAAACAGGCGGTATGTGCGCAGCAGCTCCTCCTGCTTCTCGGCGCCGCGGTGGGTCTCTTTTTCAAAAAACTGCCGTACATCGCTGCTGTTCCACAGTGCGTCCATATAACGCCGCACATCGTGCAGGACACTTTTGTTTTCCCCATGCTGCCACGCTGTGTTATATACCAGGACATCGCGGTCATAGGATATCTTTTTCTCATATCCCTCCGGTGCAAAGTATTTGTCGCCAATGTTTCTGCCGCCCAGCAACAGCAGCCGGTCATCCACGATGATGTATTTGTCATGGAGCCGCCCGTTCCATGTCCACGGCTTCAGCAGGCTGGGCGGATTGTAGAGCGCCACCTCAATATTCGGATGTGTGCCCAGCGCGGCGGCGTAGGCACGGTTGGCATCTGTCAGACCGCCAAAGAGCCCATCCACCAGGATGCGGACATGAACGCCCTGATCTGCGGCATCCAACAGCGCTCCCAAAAACAGGTCGGTCGTTTCACCCATGTGCATGGCGTAGTAGGAGACGTCCACGCGCTCCTTTGCCTCGTCCAGAATATGGAGCCGCGTATAAAAGCCATCCGATGGCTGCTCTATCAGCGCAACGCGGTCTGTGCATACGGTCTCCCCGTAAAAGTCGGAAGCCTTTATAGATGCGGCAAAATCTTCCGATACCTCTTTACGGCCCAGAAACGGAAATACCCCCGTAAGAAAAACGTAAAGCAGATACAAGACACAGATGATCAGAAGAAACCTACCGATCTTTCTGCCCGTTGCTTTTGTGATCATCAGAGAGCATTCATCCTTTCCGTGTTTTCATAGCGGCTTGTGGGGCAAGGTCACCGTAAATGTGGTCATACCGTTTTCACTTTCCACAGCTACCGAACCTCGATGCAGTTGGCACACCTTCTGCACAATGGCCAAGCCAATGCCATTGCCCGCCGTGGAATGGGATTCGTCGGCCTGATAGAATTTGTTGAAAATATGGGCGATGCTGTCTGGGGGAATGTCCTTTCCGAAGTCGGATACGGCAACCGTTGTATTCTTTTCATTTTGCCGGATGGTCACGGCGACACGCCCGTTTACCTCTGAAAACTTAACGGCGTTATCCAGGAGGTTGATCCAAATCTGTTTCAAAAGCTCCTCGTTGGCCTGAATGGTATATTCACCGAACTGGAGATCCATATACAGATTTTTCGCAGTCCACTTATCGGCCAGCAGAAGGACAGCGCTTCTGATCTGCTCGGAGAGATTAAAGGTCGTCACATCCGTGAGGATCGTCTGGCTCTCCACCTTGGTCAGATTCAGCACATTGGTGGCCATGGCGGACAGGCGCAGGGATTCCTCCTCGATGACGGCCAGATACTCCTCCTTCTGTTCGTCCGACAGGTTGCCGCGGCGCAGGAGCTTGGCAAATCCGGCGATGGACACGATAGGCGTTTTGAACTCGTGGGAGAAATTGTTGATAAAATCGCTTCGCAGCATCTCGGTGTGCTCCAGTTCTTCGGCAGCACGGTTGAAGCTCTGCTCTACCTGCCGGAAGGTAGGGTGTTCGCTGATGGGCTTTCCAAAATGCAGTCTCGTCTGAAAGTCCCCATTGGCCAAGCGGTCAAGCTGGTCAATGATGCGGTAGACGGGCCGCAGAGTCGCTTTTCCGCTGGCGGCGGCAAGAAGAAATCCTACGATGAGGCTGGTATAGAAAAAGAATTTCAGCACGCTGGGAAGGCCCACCTGCCCACCGGTGGTCGTCTCGATCACGCCAGCCCTTGCCAGACAATATACCGCCGCGATGGTAAGCAGCAGCGCGATCACATTGATCGCGAAAATGAAGCCGGACAGCAAGAGCGCCAGCGCCACGCGGCCTTTACCCGTTCGCTTTTTCATACCTTTTTCACCGCCTTATAGCCAAGTCCTCTGACCGCGACGATCTCAAACTCGTCCCAACCTTCAAACCGCTTACGCAGGCGGCCCACATGGACGGTCACAGTCTCCCAGCCCGTCTCACTGCTGCTCCCCCATATCTCATCCATCAGCTGGATACGGGTAAATATCTGACCGGGGTAGGACAGCAGCTTATATAACAGCAGAAACTCTTTTTGCGGCAGCTCCTGCGTTTCACCGTTTCGGGTGACGGTAAAAGATGTGTAGTCCAATGTCACATCCCCGATCACGATCCTCTGCTCGTTTACGATCTTGGTCCGGCGCAGCAGCGCTTTGATGCGGAGCAGCAGCTTTTCCTCGTCGATGGGCTTCGTGATATAATCATCCGTTCCCACCAGAAAGCCGCGCTTCTCGTCAGCAGGGAGATGCTTCGCCGTTACCATAAGGATGGGCAGGGCATTATCTGTTTCCCGTATCAGCTTTGTAAATTCATAGCCGTCCATCTTTGGCATCATAACGTCCAGCACCACAAGATCAATGTGCTCCCGCCCCAATACATCCAATGCCTCCTCGCCGTTTTCAGCGGTAGTCACCGTGTAATTGGCGTTTTCCAGAACGGCCCGCAGCAACATTCTGGTATGCTTATCATCATCGGCAACGAGAATATGAAACATATACCTGCCCCCTTACTTCTGAGTTCAGTGTAGCCATGATCGCTAAACTGAAAATAAACTGTATGAAAATAATACGACAAATCTATGAATTTTTCCACCGGTTCCCGATCAGTTTCGTTTCAGTTTAGAATTGCCTGATACGCTTTCGCAAAAGAAAGAAAGGGGCTGCGATCATGGCAGTTACATATGTGCTCTATAATCCCTACGCGGGTGGTTGGGAGGATCAGAAAAAGGTAGGCGCGCTGGCCCGCACTTATGAGCAGGTGGTTCTGGTCAACGTTTGCCATATTCCCGATTATGAAACCTTTTTCAACGGATTGGAGCCGGATGCGGAAGTCATTCTCTGCGGCGGTGACGGTACATTAAACCGTTTTGCCAATGATGTAAAGGATATTGCTATTCAAACTCCGATCTGCTACTTCCCGATGGGGACGGGTAACGACTTCGCGCGGGATCTTGGCTACACCAAATATGCCGCCCCGGTCTTTCGCATTGACCCATATTTGAAGCGCCTGCCTTCGGTGACCGTAAACGGCGAAACACACCTGTTTCTGAACAATGTTGGTTTTGGCATTGATGGCTACTGCTGCGAAACCGGAGACGAACTTCGGGCGCAAAACAAGACCCGCAATAAAGAGAAGCCCATCAATTACACAAAAATCGCCATCAGCGGCCTACTGTTTCACTTCAAGCCGCGAAATGCAACCATTACTGTGGATGGTCAGGTCTATGATTATAAGAAGGTCTGGCTTGCGCCCGTCATGAACGGTCGTTTTTACGGCGGCGGTATGATGGCCGCGCCGGCACAGGACAGGGTGAACAGAGAAGGCAGCATATCACTGATGGTCTTTCATGATGTAGGAAAGCTTCGTGCGCTGATGATCTTTCCCTCCATCTTTCAGGGAAAACACATACAGCACACGAGGCAGATCACGATCCATACCGGACATGACATTCATGTGCGCTTTGACCGACCGGCGCCGCTGCAGATCGATGGCGAAACGAAACGGGATGTTCTGGAATACACCGTCGCTTCTCCCGCGCCGGTTGAAAAAGTATATACATCATATGAACAGGAGGGCGAACGCTTATGAACGAAGCAGACAAGACCCAGATCCCGCAGATCGGCAGCAAGCTGCGGCAGCATATTTTGAAGATGCCGGAAGCGGTCTTTCAGGCCAGCGGCATCGTGATCAACGGCAGGCGTATCAAGAGTTTCGTCTTTACCACTGACCTTGCCATTATCCGGAACTGTGACGCGGACGCTGTATTTGCCGTATATCCCTTCACGCCGCAGCAGGCCATCAGCGACGCACTCATCAAGGCATCCTATATTCCCGTTTTCTGCGGTGTAGGCGGCGGAACAACAAAGGGACTGCGCACCGTAACGCTGGCAAAGGATGTGGAGTCCCAGGGTGCCATGGGAGTTGTGCTGAACTCCCCCATTTCCGACCTGAATCTGATGGCGGTGGCACGCTCGGTAGATATCCCCGTTATTATCACCGTGACACATGAGGACACCGACATTGCCAGCCGGTTAGAGCATGGCGCATCTATTCTCAATATTGCCTGCGGCGTCAACACACCGGAGGTCGTGAGAAGTATTCGGGCGAATTATCCGGATATCCCCTTGATCGCTTCCGGCGGCAAGACAAACGAGACTGTGCGTGCGACCATCGCTGCTGGGGCCAATGCCATCACCTATACGCCGCCCTCTACACAGGAGCTGTTCAAGGCCGTCATGGCAACATATCGGGAGTAAATACAAGGAGCAACCATGATTCATCTGTTGAAGAAAATGCGCTGGCAGGAGTGGCTGACTGCCGCGCTGTGTGCCGTGCTGGTGCTGGGGCAGATCTATTTCGACCTGCGGCTGCCGGATTACATGAGCAACCTGACCGTTTTGATCAAAACGCCCGGCAGCGCCATGTCCGATGTATCGAGTACTGGTCTTGAAATGCTGGGCTGCACATTGGCCAGCGCGGTATTGGCCGTTATATGCGGCTATCTGGCCTCGGTGACTGCGGCGGGCTTCAGCTACACCGTCCGTGATGCCGTTTTCCAACAGGTAACGGATTTCGGCCAGCAGGAGATGCAGCGGTTTTCTGTTCCCAGCCTGATCAACCGTACTACCAATGATATTACCCAGATCCAGATGCTGGTGGCCATGGGTTTGCAGATCATGATCAAGTCTCCCATCATGGCGGTCTGGGCAGTCATCAAGATCGTCAATAAGAGTTGGACACTTTCGCTGATCACAGCCGGTTTCGTTCTGGCACTTCTTATCATGATGGTCGTCGTGACCGCCGTCATCGTGCCGCGTGTCCGTCGGGTGCAAAAGCTGACCGACAACATCAACCGCGTTTCCCGCGAGAATCTCACCGGCATCAACGTCGTCCACGCCTATAATGCCGAGGTGTATCAGGCGGAAAAATTCGAGCAGGCCAATGATGAGCTGATGCGGACACAGTTGTTCAACCAGCGGGGCTTCGCTTTGTTGATGCCTGCGGTATCTCTTGCCATGAACACACTGGCGCTGACCATCTATTGGGTGGGCGCGTCCATCGTCGAAAGCGTCTCTATTACGGATGCGGCGGCACGGATCACCGCTTTCGGCGATATTGTGGTGTTCGGCACCTACGCCACCTATGTCATCATGTCCATTATGATGATGGTCATGATCGTGATGTTCCTGCCCTCCGCACAGGTCTCTGCCGGACGTATCAACGAAGTGCTGAACACGAAAATTGTCCTGCGGACGGGTACTGCGGAGGAAGCCCCCGAACAGGGTACGGTGGAGTTCCGTGACGTCTCTTTCCGGTATCCGACCTCTGACAAGGATGTGCTGGAACACATCAGCTTCAAGGTGAACAAGGGCGAGACCATCGCGTTTATCGGCGCCACCGGCAGCGGCAAAACAACGCTTGTCAGTCTGGCGGCTCGCTTTTATGACGCCACCTCCGGACAGGTCATGGTGGACGGACGAAACGTAAAGGACTATACCTTTGACGCCCTCTATGACCGCATCGGTTATGTGACGCAAAAAGCCGTGCTGTTTTCCGGCGATATCTGGGAAAACGTCATGTTTGGCGAAAGCCGTGCGGCGCCTACCAACGAGAACGTACACAGGGCGCTGGAGCTGGCGCAGGCAGATGAATTTGTGCAAAAGCTTCCGGGTGGGATCGATTCTCCTATCACGCAGGGCGGCTCCAACGTATCCGGCGGCCAGAAGCAGCGCATCTCTATTGCCCGCGCCTTGGCACGAAAACCGGAGATCCTCATTTTTGACGATTCCTTTTCCGCGCTGGATTACAAGACCGATGCCGCGCTGCGGCGTGGGCTCGCTGAGAATTTGAAGGATGTTACCTGCATGATCGTGGCACAGCGGATCGGTACGATCCGTCACGCGGACAAGATCGTTGTGCTGGATGAAGGCCGTGCCGTTGGCATCGGCACCCATGAGGAATTGATGGAAAGCTGTCCGGTCTATCAGGAGATCGCCATGTCGCAGCTTTCGGCGGAAGAATTGGCAAAGGAGGTGCCGCACCATGCCTAACGGTCACATGATGGGCCGGGGAATGCCCGCCCCGGGAAAGAGCAAACGCGGCATTGCCGGTATCATCAGGGAACTGTTTGCCTACTCCGCCAAGCTGAAAACACCTATGCTCATCGCTATGCTTTTGGCCGTGGTGGGCGCAGTGCTGACGATTATCGGCCCGAACCAACTCAGCCGCATTACCAACCTGATCTCGGATGGCCTATTGACCGGCATTGATATCCCTGCTATCGCCAAGGTCGGCGGTCTGCTGCTGGGTTTGTATCTGTTGAGTGCGCTATGCACCTATATTGAGCATTATATCATGGCCACGATCACGCTGGATCTGTCCAAGCAGATGCGGCGCGATCTCTCCGACAAGATCAACAAGGTTCCCATGAAGTGCTTCGGCAAACTGTCTCACGGCGACATACTCAGCCGCGTAACAAATGACGTCAGCACCCTACAGCAGGCGCTGTCCAACAGTCTGCCCTCCATGATCAGTGCAGTGGCACAATTCGTAGGCTGTCTCGTCATGATGCTGGTGACCGAGTGGCGCATGGCACTGGCCGCCATCCTCATCACACTGCTGGGCTTCGGGATCATGGCACTGATTATGACACGTTCTCAAAAGTATTTTACGGCACGGCAGCAAAGTCTGGGCCAACTGAACGGTTACATTGAGGAGATGTATTCCGGGCATGATGTGGTACGCATTTCCCGTGCCGACCAGCAGATTAAGAAACAGTTTTCTGAGTTGAACCGCGCTGTTTATACGGCCAACCAGAAGAGTCAGTTCCTCTCCGGCGTCATGCAGCCGCTGATGAACGTCATCGGAAATCTCGGTTATGTAGCAGTGTGCGTCATGGGCGCGGCACTGGCAATGGACGGACAGATCAAGTTCGGCGTTATTACCGCGTTCATTATGTATGTGCGCTTGTTCACCTCACCGCTGAGCACGCTGGCGCAGGGCATGACACAGATGCAGACCGCAGCGGCTGCCGGTGACCGGGTATTTGACTTTTTGCAGGAGGAAGAACTGCCTGATGAAAGCTATAAGACCGAAACGCTGACCGAAGTGCGGGGCGAGGTGGAATTTGATCACGTCCGCTTCAGCTATCCCGACGCACCGGATAAGGTCATCATCAAGGATTTCTCCGCCCATGTGCAGCCGGGGCAGAAGGTGGCGATCGTGGGGCCGACAGGTGCCGGAAAGACCACCATGGTGAACCTGCTGATGCGGTTCTTTGACATCAACGGCGGCGATATCCGTATCGACGGTATTTCCACCGCCGACCTGACACGCGAGAACATTCATGACCTGTTTGGCATGGTTTTGCAGGATACATGGCTGTTTGACGGAACGGTGCGTGAAAATCTTGTCTATAACAAAACCGATGTGACCGATGCGGAATTGGAGAAAGCCTGCCGTGCCTGCGGGATATATCATTTCATCGAAACACTGCCCAATGGCTTTGACACCGTCCTTGGCGAGAACGTCGTGGTCTCTGCCGGTCAAAAGCAGCTTTTCACCATTGCCCGTGCCATGGTCAAAAACAGTCCCATGCTGATCCTGGACGAAGCCACCAGCTCCGTGGATACCCGCACAGAGCTGATGACCCAGCAGGCTATGGATGCCCTGACAGAGCACCGCACCAGCTTTGTCATTGCCCACCGGCTGTCTACCATCAAAAACGCAGACCTGATCCTTGTCATGAAGGATGGCGACATCATCGAACAGGGCACTCATGAAGAACTTCTCGCGCAAAACGGCTTCTATGCCGATCTCTATAACAGTCAGTTTGAAAAAGCGTCCTGAATGAGAGGAGAAGTTTGAAACAAAGTAAGAATCGCGAACACCCCGAAAAAGAGCGCA
>CAVBAZ010000333.1:0-10841 GCA_963593515.1 Bacteroidaceae bacterium | reverse complement strand
CGCAACGATTCTTCGCGGCGTTGACTTTGTGCAGATCCCCACCACCCTGCTGGCGCAGGTGGACAGCGCCGTGGGCGGCAAGACGGCGGTGGATCTTCCGGAGGGGAAGAACCAGCTGGGGGCCTTTTACCAGCCATCGCTGGTGATCGTCGATCCGGACTGCCTTGCCACGCTGCCGGAGCGGCAGCTGCGCAGCGGCATGGCGGAGGTCATCAAATACGGCTTTATCCGCGACGCCGCATTGTTGGCGCTGCTGGAGACCGACGCACTGGACTGGACGGATATTATCGCCCGTTGTCTGCGGGTAAAGGCGGCGCTGGTGGCCGCCGATGAGCGGGATACCGGCGCGCGCCGCCTGCTGAACTTCGGCCATACCTTCGGCCATGCCTATGAGGCGGCGGGCGGCTATGGGGCCTATACCCACGGCGAGGCGGTAGCCGCCGGTATGGCGGCCATGCTGCGCTGGCAGCTGCGCCGGGGCGACGCGGTATCGGAGACCTATCACCGTCTGCTGGCGCTGTTGGAGCGCTGGGGGCTGCCCGCGTCTTTGCCGGTGGCCGTGGAGGTGCTGGCGGGCTATATGAAACAGGACAAGAAGCGGGAGGGGGAGACCCTTCACGCCGTATTGCTGCGCTCGGCGGGCGATGCCTATGTGGAGGACGTACCCCTTGCCGCGCTGCTGGAGGCGGTACAATGACCCGGCGGCTGTATCCCGCCCGCCTGACGGGCACGGTCACCGCGCCGCCCAGCAAAAGCGCGTGGCACCGGACGCTGATCTGCCGCTTTCTGGCGGGGCAGCCCCTGCCGGAGCAGGTATCCGGCGACGATGTGAAGCATACGTTGGCGGGGCTGCGGGCGCTGCAAAGCGGCGAGGAAGTGATCGACTGCGGCGACTCCGGCTCTACGCTGCGGTTCCTGCTGCCGCTGGCCATGGCGCTGGGGCGGAGAGATGTGCTCTTTACGGGAAGTCCCCGACTGATGGAGCGGCCTCTGTCCGCGCCCTATCCGGTGGAGCGGACGGAGCGGGGCTATCGCGCCGCCGCGCCGCTGACGCCGGGGCGGTATGCCCTGCGGGGGGATGAGACCTCCCAGACCGTCAGCGGCCTTCTGATGGCGCTGCCGCTGCTGGACGCGCCGTCGCGGCTGGTGCTGACCACACCGCTGGTGTCCCAATCCTATGTGGACATGACGCTGGACGCCCTGTGCCGCCACGGTGTGATTGTGGCGGAGACGGCGGACGGCTGGCGCATCCCCGCGCCCCAGACCTTCCGACCTGACGACGGCCCCATCGAGGGGGACTGGTCGGCGGCGGGCTGGTGGCTGACGGTCAACGCCCTGCAAGGGGGCGGCGTCACGGTGGAGGGGCTTTCACCACGGAGCCGCCAAAGCGACCGGGCCATCATGGATTATTTACAGCGTCTGCCGGAGACGGTGGACGTATCGCAGACGCCGGATCTGCTGCCGACGCTGGCACTGCTGGCGGCCATGACGCCGCAGGTCACCCGCTTCACCGGCGGCGCATTCCTGCGCCGCAAGGAGAGCGACCGGCTTCACACCACCGCCGCCGTGCTGTCGGCGCTGGGCGCGGAGGTGCGGGAGCAGCCGGACGGCCTGACCATCACCGGCGGGAAGCCGCTGCGGGGCGGCGTGATGGTGGATGCCTTCGGGGATCACCGCATTGCCATGCTGTGCGCCTGCGGTGCGCTGTTCTGCGCCCAGCCGGTGACGCTGCGGGGCGGGGACTGCGTGTCGAAATCCTATGAAGATTTCTGGCGGGATTACGCCGCGCTGGGCGGAAAAGTGGAAGAATTGACATAAAGTGGAGGATAGATCATGTTGGACTATACGCTGTTCGGGGAGTCTCACGGCCCCGTGGTGGGCGTGCTGCTGCGGCACGTCCCGGCGGGCATCCCGGTGGATGCCCTGCAAATGGAGCGGGAGTTGCTGCGGCGAAGCCCCAATGGCCAACTGTCCACCGCCCGGAGGGAGACGGATCAGGTGCAGTTCCTCTCCGGCGTGTTTCAGGGGTACACCACCGGCATGCCGCTGGTGATGGCGATCCCCAACCGGGATGTCCGCAGCGGCGATTATGACGCCCTGCGCACGGTGGCCCGGCCCGGCCATGCGGATTATACCGCTTATGTAAAGGCCAAGGGCTTTCAGGACTACCGGGGTGGCGGACACTTCTCCGGACGGCTTACCGCGCCGCTGGTGGCGGCGGGCAGCATCGCAAAAACGGCGCTGTCGGCCCGCGGCGTTACGGTAGCGGCCCATATCGTGGACGAGGAGAATCTGCGCCGCCGCGCCGCCGAGGCCAAGGCGGAGGGCGACAGCGTGGGCGGACAGATCGCCTGCGCCATCACCGGACTTCCGGCGGGCATCGGCGGCCCCGACTGGCGGGACGCGGTGGAGAGCGAGATCGCCCGCCATGTGTTCGCCATCCCCGCCGTCAAGGCGGTGGGCTTCGGCGAAGGGGAGGGCTTTGCCGCCTTGCGGGGCAGTCAGGCCAACGATCCCCTGCGTACCGACGGGAAAACCGTGTGGACGGAGACCAACCATAACGGCGGCATCAACGGCGGCATCACCAACGGCATGCCGGTGACCTTTACCGTCACCTTCAAGCCGACGCCCACCATCGCCAAGAAGCAGGACACCGTGGACATGGCCCGGATGACGAACGTAACGCTGTCCGCCGCTGGACGGCACGACAGCTGCATCGTTCTGCGGGCGGCTCCCATCGTGGAAGCTGCCGCCGCGCTGGCCATCTGCCAGCTGTGGCAGGAGGAACCGGCGGAGGGGCTGGCGGGCTGCCGTCAGGAGATCGACAGGATCGACGAGGAGCTTGTCCGGCTGCTGACAGAGCGGTTTCTGGTGGGGCAGAGGATCGGGAAGATCAAGCGGGAAAGCGGTCAGCCGATCCGTGATCCGGAACGGGAAAAGCGGGTGCTGCAGAGCCGGGGCGACATGTCGCCCGCCTACCGCGACGCCGTCGAGGCGGTGTTCACGGCCATCATGGCCCAGACCCGCGAGGTGGAGCAATGAAAGAGCATCTTATTCTGGTCGGACTGCCCGGCAGCGGAAAGACCACCGTGGGCGGTCTGCTGGCGGAGCGGCTGGGTCTACCCTTTGCCGACTGTGACGATCTGATCCAGCAGGCGGCGGGCATGACCATCCCGGCCATCTTCGCGGAAAAGGGCGAGCTGTGGTTCCGAGCGCTGGAGAGCCGCCTGCTGGCGGAGCTGTGTGCCGGGCCGCGGCAGGTGATCGCCACCGGCGGGGGAGCCGTTGTGGCGGAGGATAACCGGAAATTATTGAAAAGATTTGGATTTGTGGTATTTTTAGACCGTGATATCCGCGATATCGCTCTATGCGTGGGCAACCGGGAGCGGCCGCTGCTGCGGACACATACGCTGGCGCAGTTGGCGGAGCAGCGGAGAGATTGGTATCTGGACTGCGCCGACGCGGCGGTGCATGATGGCACAGCGGAACAGCTGGCGGAGCAGATCGCGGAACTGTGGAGGAGACAATGAAGCTTTTGATCGTCAACGGCCCCAACCTGAATCTGTTGGGGAAGCGGGAGCCGGATATTTACGGCCATGAGACATACGCCGACCTGTGCCGGAGGATCGCGGACTATGCCAAGGCTCGCGGCCATCAGGTGCGTTTTGTGCAGTCCAATCACGAGGGCGCGCTGATCGACGCCATCCAGCTGGCAGGGGAGGACGGCACGCAGGGCATCGTCATCAACCCCGGCGCTTACGCCCATTACAGCTACGCCATCCACGACGCGCTGCGCTCGGTGGACGTGCCGGCGGTGGAGGTGCATATCAGCGACATCAGCGCCCGCGAGCCGTGGCGTCATGTGTCGGTGACGGCCCCGGCCTGCGTGAAAACCATTGCCGGACTGGGCTTTGACGGCTATCTGCGGGCCATGGACGTGCTGGAGGAACAGCGGTGAGCACAGAAGAAAACGTGCGGAAAGTGCCAAACTGGGCGATACTTTCCTCGGCGGCGGGCTTTACCATCTGGGGCTTCAGTCTGCTGCTGACCCGCGTGGGCCAGCGGCACGCCAGTCCCATGGTGCTGTTGAGCGTCCGGTTTCTGCTGGCCTTTTTGCTGCTGAACGTGCCGTTGCTGCTGGGAAAGGAAAAACTCCGCCTGCGGGGCAGGAAGCTGCGGCCATTGGTGGTGCTGGGCATATTGGAGCCGCTGTGCTTCGTGTTCGAGAGCTATGCCATCTACTTCACCAACGCCACCATCACCGGCGTGGTGTCGGCCCTGTCGCCCATCGTGGCCATGGCGCTGGCGGCGCTGCTGCTGCGGGAGCGGCCCACCCGCCATCAGGCGCTGTTTTCTCTGCTGCCGGTGGTGGGCGTGATCGTGCTGACGGCAGCCGGACAGCAGGTGGGCGCGGTGTCGTGGATGGGCATTCCTTTCCTGATCGCGTACAGCATCGGCTCCGGCTACTATAAGGTGGCCAACCGCTCGACGGCGGACTTTTCGCCCTACGAGCGCACCTATGCCCTGCTGTTGAGCTGCGCCGTGTTTTTCACGGCGGCGGCCCTGATCGAGAACCGAGGCGACCTGAGCGCCTACGCCCAGCCGCTGCACCAGCCGCGGTTTATCGTTGTGGTGGTGCTGCTGAGCGTGTTCTGCTCCATCGCCGCCAATATGCTGGTGAACTATGGCGCGGGCCGCATCAGCGTGACAAAAATGTCCGCCATCGGTAATATCAACACGGTGATCTCCGTCTTTGCCGGTGTGGTGTTCCTGCGGGAGCCCTTCACATGGGTGATGCTGCTGGGCGCGGCGCTGGTGCTGATCGGCGTGCGGGAAGTGACGAAACAGGGGGTGTAGGAGCATGTTCAGGCTTTGTGTGATCGGAGACCCGGTGGCTCACAGCCTGTCCCCGGCCATCCATACGGAACTGCTGCGGCAGCGGGGACTGGCGGGCAGCTATGAGACGGTGACCGTCCGTGAGGGGGAGCTGGCCGCCTTTGTGGAAAGGGCAAAGCAGGGCGCTTACGACGGCTTTAATGTGACCATGCCCCATAAGCAGGCCATCGTGCCGCTGCTGGACGCGGTGGAGGAGGACGCGGCGGCCATGAACGCCGTGAATACCGTGGTGGTGCGGCAGGGCCGGGCCACTGGTTACAATACCGACGGGCCGGGCTTCGTGGCGTCGCTGCCGTTTCCGGTGGCGGGAAAACGGGTGCTGGTGCTGGGCAGCGGCGGCGCGGCCTCGGCAGTGAGCCGGGCGCTGGCGCGTGCCGGTGCGGCGGTGACCATCTGCTGCCGCCATCCGGAAAAGACGGCGGGCTGGGATGTGGATGCCTACCTGTGGCGGGAACTGCCCGTGCTGGCGGGGGAGTGCGACCTGCTGGTGAATGCCACGCCGCTGGGCATGACGGGAAAAGAGGAGTTCGCGGACTTCCGCTTTCTGGACGGCTGCCGGGGCTGGGTCTACGATCTGGTGTACCAGCCCCGCGAGACGGCGCTACTGG
This sequence comes from Bacteroidaceae bacterium, assembly GCA_963593515.1. Taxonomy (GTDB): domain Bacteria; phylum Bacillota; class Clostridia; order Oscillospirales; family Oscillospiraceae; genus Vescimonas. The sequence continues at coordinate 5,337 of CAVBAZ010000333.1, read as the reverse complement.
CGGCGGCGCGGCAGCGGGGCCTGCCGGTCATCGGAGGGCTGGCGCTGCTCCACGCGCAGGCGGAGCTGGCCTTTGAGTTCTTTATAAAATAAGGAACGGCTGACAGCGGATGGCTGTCAGCCGTTTTTCGTTATGTACTTTCCTCCCGCAGCCGGATCATCAGGTGAGAGAGGGCAAACATCAGCGTTTCGTAATGCAGATAGTCCAGCGTGTTTTTGTCCACCAGCACCTGCATGCTGGCGGGGAAGTCCTCGTCTGCCTCCCAGAACCGCAGGATCAGCGGCAGAAAGGGGAACAGCGCCAGCTGATAAGCCACGTCGCCCTTGGGCTGGGGGATCCCATGAAGCCGTTGACAGGCTTGCTCCAGCGCGGCGGCATTGCCGGAGAACTGCTGGCAGGAGTTTTTGAAGAAGTCGCCGTCCTTGGTCAGCGTACCGCCCTGAATGGCGCACAGGCTGGCCACATTCACCCATTCATGGGCCAGATGGCACAGGGGCTTGGCGTCGCACAGCACATCGTAGATGGACATGGCCTCGTTGTAGCTGGCGATATGGCTGGCATCCGCCGCCCAAGTTACCACGCCGGTTCGGCGGTCGACCCGGTAATCGCGGTCGATGAAGGTGATATAAAGGGCGTCCTCGTCGTGGGCGAGATCGAATTTGTGGATCATCTGCGCCTGATCGTATTGCAGAAAGGCCGCCGCCGTAGCGTCGCGGGCCTTGTCATAGTTGGAGATAGCGGGCATGGGGCACCTCCCGTGGCTTGGTGGTACTATCATAGCATAGGGAGGGACACAGCGCAAGGGGATCATAAGCCGCTTCGAAGGGGGCTTATGAATGGCCTGAACACAGGAAAACAGCCGACACCTGAACGGTGCCGGCTGTAAGAAGCTTCTATGGGGAAAAGACAAGCCACCCCTTGGAGGGGTGGCTTGATAAGACAAAATTACTCGGCGGGGTAAACAGAAACCTGCTTACGATCCTTGCCCAGACGCTCAAAGCGGACAACGCCGTCAGCCTTGGCGAACAGGGTGTCGTCGGTACCCTTGCCCACGTTGGTGCCGGGGTGAATGTGGGTGCCGCGCTGGCGAACAAGGATGTTGCCAGCCAGAACGAACTGACCGTCAGCGCGCTTGGGGCCAAGGCGCTTGGACTCGGAGTCGCGGCCGTTCTTGGTGGAGCCCATACCTTTTTTATGGGCGAAGAACTGCAGACCAATGTGCAACATTTCGCAGTACCATCCTTTCTAAAAGATACGGAAGGAGAGAGACTTACGCCTCCATCACTTCGATGTTTTCCGGATATTCGTCGTGAAGCTGAGCCAGATAGACCATCAGTCCTGTCATGAGATTCTGACAGGTGGACTCCGCTGTGGGCGCCAGTCCTCCGGGCAGCCGGAGCGAGATGGCGGCGGTCTCCTGATCGACCTTCACCGAGGCGCACAGCCCCATCACGTCGTTGACGGTGGCTTCCACCAGCCGCACGGCGCTGGTCACGGCGGCGCAGACAATATCCTCGCCCTTTTCGCCGTATCCGCTGTGTCCCTGTGCATCAAATCCGATGATGCGGTCTTCCACGGTGTGGAAAATGACGCTCGTCATGCTGTCACCTTAGAAGCTGATCTTGCCGATCTCGACCTTGGTGTAGGGCTGACGATGACCCTGACGTTTGCGGTAACCCTTCTTGGGGGTGTACTTGAAGATACGGATCTTCTTGCCCTTGCCGTTCTTCACGATGGTGGCGTCCACCTTCGCACCCTCCACCACGGGAGTGCCGAACTTGGTGTTCTCGCCGTCCACGATCGCCAGCACCTGGTCAAACACCACGGAAGCGCCAGCCTCGGCGTCCAGCTTTTCGATAAACAGAGTGTCGCCCTCAGAGACGGCGTACTGCTTACCACCGGTCACGATAATAGCCTGCATTACTTGTTGCACCTGCCTTTCCTTTATTACGGACTCGCTGTCGGGGGCGTTCAGCCGAAGCTGAAACTTTTGACCCATTCAAAGCGGCCTTACTAGTATAACAGCGGGAAATCCCTTTGTCAACAGAAATCCCCCGTTTTTTCCGGCAAATTTTCCGGGAAAACGTCCTTTTTTCCCTTACTCCGGATAGACCAGCTTTTCCACCGTCCAGCCGTCGATCACACCGGCGTAAAACGCGCAGCACTCCCGCGCCAGCGCTACGTCGAGGTTGACATAATTTCCGCATTCCCGGGAGGATTTGCCGGGCATGGGGCCTTCCCACGCCGCGCCCTGGGCGAATACCTGCCGCAGCAGGTCGATGGCCTGGGCGTCGGTGAGCTGAGCGCTGTCGAACAGGAAGTAAAAGCCCGTCTGGCAGCCCATGGGGCCGAAGTAGATGACCGCGTCCTTCTGCGGGCTATTGCGCAGGGCGGTGGCGATGATGTGTTCCACCGAGTGCATCTGGGCGTTGGTCAGCAGATCGCCGGTATTGGGCTTCTTGAAGCGCAGGTCAAAGGTGGTGACGCTGCCATCCCGGCGGCTGAGATACAGCCCCGGCGTCAGCACGTCGTGGTTCACGGTAAAGCTTGCGATACGTTCCATGGTTCAGTCCTCCAGATGATCCACCAGGGCCATGACGGCGGCGTTCAGATCCCGCATGGCGGTGGGGAAATTAAAGTTATAGTCATGCTTGCTGGTCAGGCAGTCGGATACGGATTTCAGCGCCATAAAGGGTACACCGCAGCGATAGCATACCTGCGCCGCCGCGCCGCCCTCCATCTCGCACAGCAGAGGGTGGAAGGTATCCCGCACCCAGTCGGCCCGGTTACCGGGGATGCCGAACCAGTCGCCGGTGGCCACCGTGCCGGTGCGGTAGGGATAGCCGGTCTTGTCCATGGCGGCCTTTGCCTTTTCAAAATCGGCGGTGGGGAAGTCCACACGGTTGACGGTGGACACCAGCCCGATGGGGTCGCCTACGCCGGTGGTGTCCACGTCGTGCTGGACGAACTTCTCCGCCAGCACCAGCGTACCGATGGGCACCTCCTCGAAGCAGCCCGCCACACCGGCGTTGAGGATCAGGTCGGGGTGATAGCGCTCGATCAGCAGCGCGGCGGCCATGGCGGCGTTGACCTTGCCCACGCCGCCGCAGCAGGCGATGACGTTGGGCCGGATGCGGTAAAAGGATATGCCGTGTACCGTCTCCATGGGCTCGGCCCCGTGGATGAGGCTGTCGATCTCCGACGGCATGGCGTAGAAAAGGGCGATATTCATAGGTACAGACCTCGTTTCGTTGTGTTGTTCCTATTGTAAATAGGGCGCGGGGCAAATGTCAAGTTGCATTTGCCTGCCGCATGGGGTAAAATGAGAGAAAAACGAAGGGAAGTGACGCGGATGCTGGAGCGGCTGCAACAGGCGATGGTCAAAGGCGAATACCTGATGCTTTACATGGATCCGGACGATACCGGAAAATTCTACTATGGCAGAGTGCTGGAGGCAGATGCGGACTTTGTGGCCCTGTACTTGATCGCGCCGGACGGCGCCTACGACGGTCTGCTGGTGAAGGAGACCGGCAGCGTACAGCGGATCGTGTCCGGTGGCCAGTATGACGCAAAAATGCAAAAGCTGATGCAGGGTGTCCAGCTGCCGGACCGGCGTTGGGAAGCGGACGGCGGCAGCATCGCGGCGCAGCTGCTGTCCATGGCGGCGCGGCACCGTTGGGTGGTATCCATCGAGTTCCGGGACAGCGGTACAGACGACGCTGTCGGTCTGGTAACTGCGGTGAACGGGGAGACTGCCGAGCTGGCGCTGATAGACGAGTACGGCTATGGCGACGGGGCGTGTCTGTTCCGGATGGACAGCGTGACGCAGGTGGCCTGCGACGGCGGCGAGGAACGCACCGTTCAGCGGCTGTGGCAGGCCAATGGCGGCCAATAACGGGAAAGGAGCACCCCATATGACCGTTGCGGGGATCATCTGTGAATTTAATCCGCTCCACAGCGGCCATGCCTACCTGATGGCCCAGCTGCGGCAGCATGGCGCGGACGCCGTGGTCTGCGCCATGAGCGGCAACTTCGTCCAGCGGGGTGAGCCTGCGCTGGTGAATAAGCTCTCCCGCGCGGAGATGGCGGTGGCCTGCGGCGCGGATCTGGTGCTGGAGCTGCCTACCCCATGGGCTATGGCCACGGCGGAGACCTTCGCCAGAGGCGGCGTGCAGCTGCTGGCGATGTCGGGCTGTACCCATATCGGCTTCGGCAGTGAGTGCGGCGACGCCACGCTGCTGCAACGTGTGGCGGATACGCTGCTGTCTCATGATTTGCAGGCGGATATCCGCACGGAGCTGGCGGCAGGCGTCACCTACGCCGCCGCCCGGCAGAAGGCCGTGGAGACCCGTCTGGGCGATGCCGCGTCGGTGCTGCGCCAGCCCAATGACACGCTGGCGGTGGAATATCTGAAGGTCTGTCGCCAGTTGGCGGTTGACATAACGCCGACCGTAGTGCGGCGGGTCGGCGCAGGTCACGACGGCGCTCCGCTGGAGGGCTATGCCTCCGCCACCTATATTCGCCAGCTGGTGCGGCAGGGCAAGGGGGAGTCGGCCTTTTCCTTCATGCCGGAAGCCGCGTCAGCGGTGCTGGCCCGTGAGCTGGCGGCGGGCCGTGTGACGGACAGCCGCCATGTGGAGCGGGCCATTCTGGCCCGCCTGCGGCAGATGACGGAGGCGGAATTTGCCGCCTATGACGGCGGCAGAGAGGGCCTGTACCATCGGGTATACGACGCGGTGCGACGCTGTGCCACGGTGGAGGAGCTGCTGGCGGCGGTGAAGACCAAGCGCTATCCGGCGGCCCGGCTGCGGCGGCTGGTGCTTGCGGCGTGGTTGGGGCTTCCCAAAGCGCCGGAGACCGTACCCTATGCCCGCGTGCTGGCGGCCAACGAAACGGGCCGCACCCTGCTGCGGCAGATGCGAAAGGCGGGGCAGCCGGTATTGACCAAGGCGGCGGACGTGGCGGCCCTTGGCCCAAACGCGGAAGCGCTGTTCCGGCGGGAGGCGGCGTGTACCGACCTCTATACGCTGGCTTACGGTGCGCTGTCACAGTCCGTACCTGGCAGCGACTGGCGGCTGACACCGGTGATGAAATAAAAAACGTGAGGATATTTCCTCACGTTTTTATTATTTCATTGGCCCTGATTTTTGCGGCGGAGACGGATACGGTCAGCGATCATGGCGATGAACTCGCTGTTGGTGGGCTTGCCCTTGGCGCTGTTGACGGTGTAGCCGAAATAGCCCTGCAAGGTCTCCAGGTCGCCCCGATCCCACGCCACCTCGATGGCGTGGCGGATGGCGCGCTCCACCCGGCTGGGCGTGGTGTGGAACCGCTTGG
>CAVBAZ010000332.1:0-2355 GCA_963593515.1 Bacteroidaceae bacterium | reverse complement strand
AAATAAGGAGAGAACCACAATGGCACAGCTTTATTTCAAGTACGGAGCCATGGGCTCCAGCAAAAGCGCCAACGCGCTGATGGCCCGCTTCAACTATGAGGAGCGGGGACAGGACACCCTGCTGGTGAAGCCCCAGCTGGACACACGGGACGGCGACCACATGGTGTCCTCCCGCATCGGACTGAAGCACCCCTGCGTCTATTTCCACGAGATGCAGGCCATGTCCGACGAGGAACTGCAAAAATACGCCTGCATCATCGTGGACGAGGCCCAATTCCTCAGCAAGGAGGAGGTCTACTATCTGGTGCATCTGGTGGACGACTGCGGTATCCCCGTGATCTGCTATGGCCTGCGGGCGGACTTCAAGGGCGACCTGTTCCCCGGCAGCTATCACCTGCTGGTGCTGGCCGACAAGCTGGAGGAGGTCAAAACCATCTGCTGGTGCGGCAAGAAGGCGGCCTTCAATGCCCGCTTTGACGAGGAGGGCCATGTGCTGAAGGAGGGCGCGCAGGTGGTGCTGGGCGCCAACGACCAGTACATCGGGCTGTGCCGCCGCCACTGGATGGCGGGCGATCTGGGGCCGGACTTCCACCGGCTGCGGAAATGATCTGCACGCTGTGTCCCCGGCGCTGCGGCGCGGAGCGGACGGAGACGGAAGGAAAAGGCTTCTGCGCCATGCCTGCGGGTATCCGGGTGGCCCGGGCCGCCCTGCATATGTGGGAGGAGCCGCCCATTTCCGGCACCAACGGCAGCGGCACGGTGTTCTTCTCCGGCTGCACCCTGCGGTGCCGCTACTGCCAGAACGGCAGTATCTCCGCCGGAGGCTTCGGCAAGGCCATCACCACGGAGCGGCTGAGGGAGATCTTCGAGGAGCTGATCGCACGGGGTGCCCACAACATCAATCTGGTGACGCCTACTCACTTTCTGCCGTGGATAGTGCCGGCACTGGAGCCGAAGCTGAGCGTGCCGGTAGTGTATAACTGCGGCGGCTATGAATCCGTAGAGACGCTGCGGCAGCTGGAGGGCAAGGTGGACATCTATCTTCCCGACCTCAAGTATGCCGACGGAGAGCTGGCGGGAAAGCTCAGCGCCGCGCCGGACTATTTCCCCGTGGCCGCAGCGGCCATCCGGGAGATGTTCCGCCAGACGGGGCCCTGCGTGCTGGAGGACGGCCTTCTCAAGCGGGGCGTGGTGATCCGGCATCTGGTGCTGCCGGGACAGCTGGACAACACCCGCCGCTGCATCGACTGGGTGGCGGAGAATTTCCAGCCCGGTCAGGTGCTGTTCTCTCTCATGAGCCAGTACACGCCCCAGCCAGACGCGGAGGGTGTTCTGCGCCGCCATGTGACCCGGTCGGAGTACCGCGCCGCCGTGGCGTACATGGAGAACTGCGGCATCACCGACGGCTTTACCCAGGAGCGCACCGCCGCCAGAGCAGAGTACACCCCGCCGTTTGACCTGACGGGGGTGTAATAACTGGCGAAAAATCTTCGATTTTTCTGCCAATGGGATCGCGGCGTCCGCGCCGCGAACTCTGCGAGGCTTTTATCCACACAGAGACGAAACAATATCAGGTAAAAGTATCACTCATTCCATACATTTAGCACTATTGCACAAAAATATTTTCAAATCTTTGTAAGTTTTTATTGCATTTCTCCCGCTGACCTGCTAAGATGGGACTATAAGAGGAGAGGGCGGCGCGCCCTTGACAACCAAAGGAAAAGCAGGAGGTCTTGTGTTATGAGCTATCCCACCACCGGCCATGAGGTCTATGTGAGCCTGAACCTGTCCAACACCATGCTGACCGGCATCGGCAAGGGCACCATCACCCGCGAGGAAGTTTCCGTGGATTACCTGAAGGAGCTGTTTGCCCATCACGGCGTCATCGTCTCCGCCAAGCCGGAGCAGGCACGGCTGCTGAATCTGGTCAACGAGCAGTATGATCTGGGTCTGGAGATCCCCGAAAAGCTGAAGCTGTTCCAGCTGAGCGAGCAGCACCGCCGTCTGGTGGTCATCAACGTCAGCGGTCTGCGCCGCAGCGGCGGCTCCCTGCTGCCCTCCTACACCGAGGACGAGTTTGCCGAGGCCACCTTCTCCTTCGTGAAGTACTATGTCCAGAGCGAGCATTACGACGAGCTGAAGGCCCGCGTCCAGAAGCTGGAGTTCGAGCTGGAGCAGGAGCTGGCATGGCGCAACCGCACCGACGAGGAGCAGGTGTAATTTCTTTCGATACACGAGGGGACGGCTTTCGCCGTCCCCATTTTCTTTTTTTAGAAAAAGAAGTTGTTTCGCGCTTCCGAGCGCGAGGACGGTCTCCGACGGGCTACTTTTCCCAGCAGCTGGAAAAGTAGCCAA
>CAVBAZ010000331.1:0-10125 GCA_963593515.1 Bacteroidaceae bacterium | reverse complement strand
GGGTTCTCCACATCGGGGGCATTTGCCGATACAGGGACATCTCGCTTTTCATCAGCCACCGCTGCACTGGTCACGGCTGTGGCTGACAGAGCGCCGAGCTGTGCGGCACCACCCAGCGGCACCGCTTGTCCGGCGCAGCCCGCAAGCAGTGCGGTAAGGCAGACCGCCAACAGGAATACGGGTACTTTTCTCATGTAATTCCCTCCTTAAATATTAGGTTACTGTTATTTTATCGCACCATTTTTCTGCCGTCAAAAAATCGGCAGCGTCAGCTTTTGCCGAAAATTGCGTCTCAAGTTGAGACGCAATTCCCGCCGCAAACGTATCATCTGCCGCGGGTACATCGCCGACCATGATGCAACTATCCGCGCTCTGCGCGGATAGTGAGGATTTCCCCCTTGTATGCCTTATAAGCCGCTGCGCGGCTCCAGTCAAGGCCCGCCCAGCGCGCACGTTGGGCGGCTCGTGGGTGGCTGCCACAAGGCAGCCGCCCAGCCTTGACGGGTGTTGTGCGGTGGCTTACACTCCCCCAGCAGGGGGAAACCCTAACGTCCGTTGTGCTGCATCGGGACACGGCTTCTCTGAGGCGTGATGCTTTTCTCCACCGATGCGCCGATCTGCTTGCTCATCTTCTGTATTTGGTCAAGCGCTTGCCGTCGTTCCTGCGCGTCCCAGCCGTCGTACAGTGCGGGCAGCTCTGCGGTATCCGGCAGGTCACGCTCCACACCAAAGCGTCGGCACAGCAGATACGATACGCTCTGCGCGTCCAAATCGGACTCAGCGTAGTCGTACTGCGCGTTGTAGCCTTTTCCGTGCAGCCGCGAGTGTGCCACCGCCGTGGCGATGGCTGCGAACATCTCATGGTCGGGATAGTCGGGATTGATGGCCAGCTCCATCCTCTGCGGGTCGTAGACAGCAGGGGTGTCCAAATCCTTGTCGATGACCACCTGACATACGGCGTAGTTCAGCAGCGTGGTCATGGCCGATTCCATCTCCCGCGTGTCGTTTTGCAGATGTACCTCCTTCAAAGGCCGCCCCTGCGTCTGTCGTGCATCGTAGGCGTCTGCCGGCGTGTAGCCCTTACCAAAGGTGGAACGGGCAAAAATGTGGATGCCGTTGCCGTTCTCGCTGACCGGCACAGAACGTCCCAGCATTTTCCATTTCTCCTTTGTGCCGAACACGGTCACGTTTGCATCCTGCACCATCGCCAGCGCGATATTGCCCGCGCTGTACGCAGGATTGTCCCCTTGCAGCTCCAGATAGCGGGTGTATGCCTCGGCGCTGCTGGTGATCTCCAGCACGCCCGCGTCCTGCAAGGCCATCAGGTTCTCCCTGTCGGCCTGCTGACGCGCTTTCCACTGGGTGTCATTTTCTGTTTTTCTTGATACGATGGCCTCCAAATTTGCCATACTGAATAACCTCCTATTCTCGCATCTTGGGCGGTGTCCGTCCGTTGGGCAGCTGCGGCTCTACGTCCTGTGCGGCACGCTTCAACGCCGCCAGCCGCCCCTTCACTGAGGGCTTGCCCTCAGTAGTCGTCCTCTCTTGCGGCAAGCCATTCCCGCGCTGTGGTGAGAAGTTTCCTTGTGGAGCGCGGGCATCTGCTTTTTTTGCCGCGTCATCCTCCCGCTGCGGTGCGGCATAGCCGTGGCGTTCCAGAAACAAATTGACCTGCGATGTAAAGTCCACATTGGTGATGAGGTCTACCAGCCCATCACCGGCGTTTTTGTCCTTGACCACCGCGTAGAGGATACCTTTCTTGGCATAGGCATTGAACGCGGCCAGATCGCTTTCCCGCAGCTGGAACACCCGCAGCTCCTTACCCTCCCGCAGCAGACGCCCCATATTGGTCTTGCCGGATACGCGCTTATTGTCCTTTGCCAGTGCATAGAGAAATGCCGCCAGATTTTTGCTGCCAGCGGCCAGCAGCTTAATAGTCGCTTCCGTGATCTGTAAGCCTTCCCGTACCATCAGGTCAGCGGCTTCGCTGCCTGCATCCATGTTCCCGACCTCCTTTTTCCGAAATTTCCTGTTCCCGCTGTGCGGTCAGCTGCTGCTCGATGCGCTGTGCGTCCGTCTCAATGCAGCAGCACTGTCTCCACTCTCTCCGCAATACCCGCAGCCTGTCCGTATACGCTGCGATGCCCGCATCCAGTCCTGCCACACCTCTGCGCCGCGCCAGATACAGCTGCCGCCGCTGTTCGGTGAGCACGTCCATTTCCGCTTGCAGTGCGTCCCGCTGCATGGTGAGCTGCTGCCGCGTCTCGATACGGTTTGTCCGCAGATACCGAAACTGCGCCTGATACCTGTCCAGCTTCAGCACCTCCCGCCGCAGGGCAGGCGAGGTACGACACACTTTCCGCCGCGGCGAACCCAGCAGGTAAAGGTAGTATAGATACAGCCGTTGGAAATAAGACAGTGGTTTTTTCTGTACCGGTTTTCGCCGTATACGATAGGTCTTTCGGGGCAGCTGTATCGGCTGCTGCGGGGTGGCCTTTATCCTGCCGCGTATGGCAGCCTCGTCGTACCCATCGCCCAGACTGTCCAGCCGGATAGACCGCTGACCATCAGGTGGACGCACGGCGGTGTGCTTTACATTGACGCCGCTTTTTATCTGATACCCCATGCGCCGCAGCTCTCGCAGAAAATCCGCATAGCTGTATGACCTGCGAACGGCCTCGTCCACATCGCGGCGCACCACATCCCGCAGCGTTGTCCTTCCGTGGCGCTGCGCCTGATATTGGCCCTGCGGCGCAGCGTCCTCGGACGGCTCGATGATGGACAATCCATGCTCACGGCACAGGGCGTCCGACACACCGCGGATGCCCTCGTAGTAGTCGCGGAAGGTGTCACGGTACATCTTCCCGTCTACAAAGGACACGGCATTGAATACCACATGGTTGTGCAGGTGCGACCTATCCAGATGGGTGGCTACCACCACCTCATACCGCCCGCCCAAAAGCCGCTGCGCCAGCTCCACGCCGATGGCGTGAGCCTGCTCCGGCGTCACCTCACCGGGGCGGAAGGACTGGATCACATGATAGCCTTTGCGGACACGGTTCTGCTTGCCCCAGCGCTGCGCCGTCTGCATCATGTCCTGACAGGCGGTGTCCCTGCCGCAGTTGATGGCTGTCTCGAAGCATACACGCTCCGTCTTGCCGCAATCCAGCGCATAGTCCACCGCCGTTTCCAGATAGGTCTTTTCCTCGTTGGCGGCATAGCTAAGACATTTATCCAGCCTGCCCCGTATGACGATGATCTTCGTATAGGCCATTAAAAGCTGTCCTTTACCAGCCGCCACGCCCTGCGGATAAGTGCCACAGCTTGGTCAATCTGACTGTCCGCCGCATATTTCTGTCCGTTGACAGTGTGGGCGATCTGATTGATGTTGTTGCCGATGGCGGACAGCTCCCGCAACAGTGTGGCGTAGGTATCGGGTGGCCGTGGCCGCAGCTGCACACCCAGTATCAGACTGCGGAGAAATGGGTCGATGCCCAGTCCTGCGGCAGCGGCCTGTTTCCGCAGATGGGCAAGCTCGGCATCCGTCAGCCATACGCTGACGTGCCGATTTCGCGTTCTCGTCGCCGTCACCTCCCATAAAAAATGCGTCTCAAATTGAGACGCGAAGTGTAAACGCGGGGTCTTAGGGGTTGTGCCCCTAACAAGCGGCATTTGTACTACCAAATGCCATGCTTGCGTGGACAGCACCGAAACGGTGCTGTCCCCTCTATCGGGTCGGGGCAGTCTTTGCGTGACAACGGGGCTTGATATGCAGGCCGTGCCGCTGGGCAAACTCCGCGATGGTCGGCCTGTCTGTGGAGCTTGGCCAGCTGAAATCGCCTGCTGTCAGGTCGCGGTATCCATTTTCCGGCAGGTCGATACGCTGGCCGGTAAGCACTGTGCCGTAATGCTCCACAGTGATATGGCAGGCCAGCAGGCACGGCTGTGACCAGTCCTCCTCGGAGGTCTGCATATCGTAGGCAAAAATACCGTTGGGCAGTTCAGAACGGCGAACACGCTCCACGGTGAAAAGGGCGGGTATGCCACATATCTCCACCGCTTCAAAGCGTGTCTTGTGAATATCCATGGCCATCATGTCGCTTCACCTCAATGCTCCGGCGTGTCGGGGTGTTCTCTTTTTGGTACATCACGCTCTTTGAACGGTTCTACCCGTATGGTCACTGGCGTGTTGTCTTGGAAGCCCGGCAGTATCTCCGCCTTGTGGAACTTCTTTTTATAGACCTCCATCTGCTGCGGGGTCAGGGAGGTGAAGTCATCCTCACCCAAGCCGCAGACAAAGAACGGGCCGAACACGCCGCCGTAGCCGCCCGGCATACTGCGGTTGAACTCGTTGGGCTTCAGCATCCCTTCATCGTCACAGACAACAGCCACCGTGTCCTCAAAGGGGTAGATGGCCTGTATCAGACCACCCACCGCCGCCTGCATCTCGTGAAGGCCGTTGAGTTCCTTTTCATAGGGCGCTGCCCCCGGCTCTACCATCAGAACTTTCATACACTCTCTCCTATCGTGTCATATCATGGTTTCGCTTTTTCGGCTTCGGCTCTTTTTTCGGCGGCGCGTCGCCGTCCTCCAAAAAATCCAGCAACTCCTGCGGTGACGGCTGGTGCGGCTGGACGGTGTACCCCGGCAGCAGCTGCCCATTCACGGAAAACAGGTGGGCGTGGTTTTCCGGCAGCGGCGGCGACAGTTCTTGGAACAGATGGGCATAGGCGGCGATGCGCCCCTGCACATACCGTTCGGCGGCAGCCTTGTCCGTATACCGCTTGTTGTCCTGACTGGCCAGCGGAGATGGCGTACTGCTGTATGGGTCTTTCCTGCGCGGGACATTGTAGTTCACGCTCCATGACACATACCACGCCACCGGCACCTGCTTTTTCTGCTTATGATCGTAGGCAGTATCCTCGCGGATGCGGTAGGACATCTGATAGACCATATTGCTGATCCTGCGCCAGCCATAATCGGTATCCTCCCACCGGTTGCCGCTGTGCTGCACCTCCGGCGTTTTTACGTACTCGATGGCCCTGTCCAGTATCATGGTCTGCGCCGCCTGCTCCTCCCAGCGTTTGGTGGCCTCCTGCAAATCGCGGAACACGGTCTTTTCCGCCTCCACGCTCTTGTTCCGCAGGGCTTGCAGTCGGTCAAGGGGCATCCACGTCAGCGCGGACAGGTCGGCATGGCGTTGTTCAAAAGAGATGTGATGCTCCAGCGTCAGCTTGTGACCCTCCTCCAGCTTGTCGCCGTAGGAATAGGCGGTGTAGAACGAGTCCTCCCGCCGTTCCATATCCATCACCTCGCTTTACCCGGCGCCGCTTTTTTTGCTGCTTTTTCCTGCTCGGCTCTGGCCTTCTGCCTGTCCAACGCCTTCTGCCGCAGATCCAGCGCCTCGAACACCACACGCTTCACATCCCCCACCGTGGTATCCTTCTTGGGGAAGTAGGCGCGCAGTTCATCCTCGCTGAATGTGACCTTCAGCGGCGGCGACATCTCACGCTTGGTGGGTGCCACGGTCTGCTCGATCTTCTCTGTGGTCAGCTTACCCGCCTGACTGTCCTTTTTCAGCTCGGCGGCCTGCGTACCGGAGGGGACTTTATCCTCCCGCTTGATGGCGTCCGCCAGCGTTTTCTGCTCCTGCGGCTTCAGATAGGAAATATCCGCGGCGGTGTTCACCGGTAGCTTCTTTTCCTCCACCATGTCCTGCAATTCCGGCTCCAGCTTGGTCAGGCGGGTCAACCGCTGGATGGTGGCGCGGCTCTCGCCGGTCTGCTGCGCCAGCTGCTCATCGGCACGCATGGGCTTGTAGCCTGCCTCCAGCTGCGCCTTGGTAGGCCGCCCCGCCTTACGCTTCATGGCCTCCAGCTTCATGGAGTAGGCCCGCGCCTTGACCATGGGCGAAATATTCTCGCGCTTGAGGTTGGAATCCACCATATAGATGATGGCGCTGTCCCGATCCATGTCGCGGACGATGGCGGGGATCTGTGCCACGCCAGCCAGCACACAGCTGTGCTTACGGCGATGGCCTGCCACCATTTCGTAGCGGTTGGGGTCTTTGCTGCTGCGGATGACCGTGACAGGCTCCAGCACGCCGAACTTCTTGACGCTCTCCACCAAGTCCAGCATATCCTTGTCATCCTGCACGGGGAAGGGATGCCCCTCAAAGTCGTCGATCTTGTCCACCGGCAGCATGACCACAGAACCCAGCGCACCCTCGCCCACGATGTTCAGCTTGAAATCCTTGGGGATACCCTCCGCGTCCGTTTCCTGCTCCTTTTCGGGCGGCTGCTCTTTTTTCTCTGCCACCTCCGCCTTGGACGCAGGTTTATCCTCGGCAGATTTTTTATCCTCCGACTTTGCCGGTACATCCGCTTTCTTTTCTTCCTGCTTTGCAGGCGGCTTTTCCTCCGGCTCCTTATCCTTCTTTTCGGCAGGTGTGGCCACCGGTTTCTTTTCCTCTGCCTTGGTCGGTTTTGTGTCCGCTGCCGCAGCAGGAGCAGGCTTCTCTGCCTTTTTCTCCTCCGGCTTGGCGGCGGGTTTCGCTTCTTCCGGCTTAGCGGGCATAGCCGGTTTTACCGCAGCCTTGGCATCTTCGGCCTTTGCCGGTGCAGGCGGCTTTGCCGTAGGCTTTTCTACCGCGGGCTTTACCGGCGTCGCCGTGCCGTTCGGCTTCAGCGCACCTTTGGTTTCCTCCGTTTAGGCAGGATCACCGGCTCGGCAGGCGTCTGCGCCGCGGGGATGGGTTTGTCAGCTCCGGGCGGTTTGGCCGCTTCTGCCGCCTTTGCATCGGGCGGTGCTTTTGCGGCCTCCTTCGGGGGCGGGCTGCGGAACGCGCCGATCAGCGGATTTTTCTTTTCTTCTGCCATATCCGTTTACCTCCAATTCGTCGTAATATGTCAAAACCCGTCTCAACTTGAGACGGGTTTCGCACAGGGGCGAGGCGGCTCTTGCCGCAGGTCTGCGCGGGAACGATGAGCGTAACCGGCATCTGCACGGTCACGTCCGCAGTCAGCAGGAAATACTCGGTGTGCATGGGATGTTCCTCCTTTTGTCGGTGATATGATAAAGCCCGCCTCCATGGGAAGCGGGTACTATCCGGTGTCCATATCGTGCTGGACTTCGGCTTGATAGAAGTGGTTGATGGTGACAGGTGCATTATACAGAATGGTCAGCAGATACGCCCGAACGTTGAAAACCTGCGCCGTAGAACGCCGCAGGCTTTCGATGACATATTCCAAATGGTCGTACCCCAGCTGCCAGAAACGCTCCTGCACCTGCTGGGCGGGCAGCAGCTCACCGCCGATGCGGAGCGTGGGGCGGGTGCTGCACAGCACATCGGTGATGGCGGCGATCAGTTCATCCACGCTCTCGCGGTCATAGCGGCGGCACAGCTGGTCATACGCAACGCGGGTGCGTACTTCTTCCGCCGCCTTCTTCCTCTCCCACCAGCTGCCCGCCAGTGAAGGAGGAGATGGATAAAGCTGGCTCATATTCGTTTGGTTTATATCTTTATAATTCGCGTCCCCTTTTGGGACGTCTGCACTTCCGTTTTTGGGAACTCTTGACTTCCCATTTTCGGAAGTCTGGACTTCCTCATTTGGGAAGTCAGGCGGTACAGTGGGCGGCGCGGGTATCTCCCGTGTGGTGTAGCGCTTGACGTAGATGCGCGCCGGTCTGCCCTGCCCCTGCTTGGTTCGCTCGATAAGACCGATGCCTTTGCCGGTATCCAACTCCGCCAGCAGCCGCACAGCCTTGCCGTGACCGCAGCTCATGCTTTCCTGTATCTCCTCCAACGTGTAGTAGATGTAGACGCGACCTGCATCGTCATACCAACCGTTCCGCGCCGACAGGTTCATCCTGTCCAGCATCAGACCGTACAGCAGCTTGGCGTCCGTGGACAGGCCGGAGAATCGTTCTCCCACGATGAGTAGTCTCGGGATGCGGTAAAAGGAGCAGCTTTCGCTCTCCTCGCCGTAGTAGTAATCAAACACAGATCTGTCACTCATATTTCACCTCCAGATTTGGGCATGAAAAAAGGGCGTCTTGAGAAATACTCAAAACGCCCTAAATGGGACAACGCAGAATGGCATTTGATGTGCCGACCTGCCTGTATGAAAGTAAAAGCTCGTTTTGTTACCAAAACGAGCTTTCGTTTTTGGTTCCCCAAAATGGTGGAGATAAGCGGGATCGAACCGCTGACCTCTTGAATGCCATTCAAGCGCTCTCCCAGCTGAGCTATACCCCCGAATATCCGATTTGTCGAAAATCGAGGAACCAAACTATTAAGTTGTCGAAAGTCCTGCTCAAATGGGGGTATGTTTTAGTACATTACGCACTCCCAGCTGAGCTATACCCCCATATTTTGTTGTCTTGTCGCTGTTGACTTACTTAATATAGCAGATAGCCCGGAAAAAGTCAACCCCTAATTTTCAAATTTCTGCAAAATTTTTCTTGTGGGGAGAGAATGGCGTATGCACACGCCTTGCGGCGGGGGGAGAATTATGCTATAATGGGCGCGATTTCAAAGAAGGAACAACGACTATGACAGATTATTTTACCATACAGCTGCCCGCGGACGAGATACGGGGCATCAGCAGCATCGGCCTTGCCCATCTGGGTGACGGCGTGTACGAGCTTCTGGTGCGCACATGGCTGTGCGCCCACGGGAAGGCCACCGGCAAGGGTCTGCACCGGGCCACCATCGAGCTGGTGTGCGCACCGAAGCAGGCGGAGCTCAGCGAGAAGATCCTGCCGCTGCTGACGGAGGAGGAGCACGCCGTGTTCAAGCGCGGCCGCAACGCCAACGTCCATTCCATCCCGCACCATGCCAGCCGCGCCCAGTATCAGCAGGCCACGGCGCTGGAGGCGCTGCTGGGCTGGCTGTATCTCAACGGACAGCGGCAGCGGATCAACGAACTGTTCAACATCATGATGGAGGAATGAGCCATGCCTTTGGATGCCGTCTGCCTGCGGGCAGTGGTGGAGGAGCTTGCGCCGCAGCTGACCGGCGCGAGGATCGAGAAAATTCAGCAGCCCGCCCGGGATCAGGTGGTGCTGCTTCTGCGGGGCAGCCGGAGGCTGCTGCTGTGCGCCAACCCCAACCAGCCCCGCATCCATATGACGGAGCAGATGCGGGACAACCCGTCCCAGCCGCCCATGTTCTGCATGCTGCTGCGCAAGCGCATCGGCAACGGGTGCATCGTGTCTATCGAGCAGGCACCGCTGGAGCGTGTGGTGACGCTGCACATCGAGGCCACCGACGAGATGGGGGAGCAGAGCCGCTTTGCCCTGATTCTGGAGGCCTTGGGCCGTCACGCCAATCTGATCCTGTGCGACAAAGAGGGCCGTATTCTGGACTGCCTGCGGCGTGTGGATCTGGAGATGTCCCAGGAGCGACAGGTGCTGCCGGGCCTGTTCTACCATCTGCCGCCCCGGCAGGCGAAGCGGGACCCTCTGACGGTGACGGGGGAGGAGTTCACGGCGCTGCTGCCGCGCGAGGAAATGCCGCTGGACGGCTGGCTGCTGGACACCTTTACCGCCATGCCGCCGCTGGTGGCCCGCGAGATCGTCAGCCGTGCCTACGGCGAAAGCGACCACCGCGCCGCCGACAGCCGCCTGTGGGACAGCTTCGCCGCATGGCAGGCACAGGTCAATGACGGCGCGTTCACGCCTACGGTGCTGTACCGCGATGGGAAGCCCTTCGACTTCACCTATGGCTCCATCCGCCAGTACGGCGACTACTGCGTCAATGTGACCGCCGACAGCTTCAGCGCCCTGCTGGACAGCTTCTACGAGGAGCGGGAGCAGGCGGAGCGGGTGAAGCAGAAGGGGCAGGATCTTATCAAGACTGCCACCAACGCCCGCGACCGTGTGCGCCGGAAGATCGCTGCGCAGGAGAAGGAGTATGCCGCCTGTCTTGACCGTGACCATCTCCGCATCTGCGGCGAGCTGATCACCGCCAACCTGTACCGCATGGAGCGGGGACAGCGGAAGCTGACGGCGGAAAACTACTACGAGGAGGGCTGTCCCGCCATGGACATCCCGCTGGATGTGCGCCTGTCGCCGCAGGAGAACGCCGCCCGGTACTTCAAGCAGTACGCCAAGGCCAAGACC
>CAVBAZ010000330.1:0-3041 GCA_963593515.1 Bacteroidaceae bacterium | reverse complement strand
TCATCGAGCTGGTCATCAAGCCCACCGTTCCCGCCCAGCTGCTGGACGAGAACACCAAGTTCTATGTGAACCCCACTGGCCGCTTCGTCATTGGCGGCCCTCAGGGCGACAGCGGCCTGACCGGTCGTAAGATCATCGTGGACACCTACGGCGGCAGCGCCCCTCACGGCGGCGGCGCTTTCTCCGGCAAGGATCCCACTAAGGTGGACCGCTCCGCCGCTTACGCCGCCCGCTGGGTCGCCAAGAACGTGGTAGCCGCCGGTTTGGCCAGCAAGTGCCAGATCCAGCTGGCCTACGCCATCGGCGTGGCCCGTCCCGTCAGCGTGATGGTGGACACCTTCGGCACCGGCGTGGTGGCCGACGATGCGCTGGAGGCCGCTGTGGAGAAGGTCTTTGACCTGCGTCCCACCGCCATCATCCGCGACCTCGACCTGCGCAAGCCCATCTATCGCCAGCTGGCCGCCTATGGCCACATGGGCCGCGAGGATCTGGGCGTTGCTTGGGAGAAGACCGACCGCGTGGAGGCTCTGAAGGCCGCGCTGGGTAAGTAATTTTCCAAAATTTAGCAAGTTAGCAAAAAGCAACTTGCATTTGCCGGCTCCTTGTGCTATACTTTACTGCAATAAAAACTAGGAGTGATAACATGCATTTGCAGGAATCCGGCGAAATGTATCTGGAGACCATTCTGGTGCTGACCAACAAGTCGCCTCATGTCCGCGCCATCGATGTGGGGGAGTACATGGGCTATTCCAAGCCCAGCGTCAGCCGTGCCATGGGCCTTCTGAAAAACGGCGGCTATATCAAGGTGGACGAGAATGGCTTCATCACACTGCTGGAGCCGGGCCGCGAGGTGGCCGAAATGATCTACGAGCGCCATACACTGCTGACGCAGTTCCTGACCAAGCTTGGCGTATCGCCTGAGGTCGCATCCGAGGATGCCTGCAAGCTGGAGCATGTGATCAGCGACGAATCGTTCCAGGCCATCAAGCGCCACGCGCATCTGGGCGTGGAAAAATAAGCAAAAAATATTCCCTGACTGCGTCAGGGAATATTTTTTATGCTATTTCACTTCCACCCTTGGCCCCGGACGGAATTCCTCCGCCAGTACCCGGATGGCGATGCCTCCGGCGGACAACTCTGTCAATCGTGCCTGTAGGGCCTCTGTCTTTTCCGCAGGCAGCGAGATGGACAGCACCACATCCGCGCCATAGGCCACATCGTCGATGACGCCGCCCTGCCCCTCGATCTCCAGCTTCACCCGCTCGAACAGCGGATAGGTGCAGGGCACCTCCACTCTGGCCCATGCGCCCATCACCGCCACGCCGGATGCCACCAGCGCGTCCTTGGCCCCCTTGGAATAGGCGCGGGTCAGGCCGCCCGCGCCCAGCAGGATGCCGCCGAAATACCGGGTCACCACGCAGCACACATTGGTGACCTCCTCCCGCTCCAGCACCTTCAGCATAGGCTGTCCGGCAGTGCCCTGAGGCTCACCGTCGTCACTGTATCGGGCGGTGGTGGGGCCGATGCGATAGCACCAGCAGTTGTGGCGGGCGTCGTAGTACTTGGCCTTCATGTCCTTGATGCACTGCTGGGCCTGCTCCTCCGTCTCCACCGGCCAGATGTGGCTGATGAAACGGGAGCGCTTTTCCACGAACTCACTGTCCGCCGCCTGAAAGGGAACCCGAAACTCACCCATGCCGCACCTCCTTCTCCCAGTCCTCCTTTGTCACAACGTAGTAACAGGTGGCCCGTTCCTGTCCGTCGGGCCACAGCACGGAGGGCCCATCGCAAACATGGGTGAACCCACACTTTTCGATGACGCGGCGGGACTTGTCATTCCCCGGGAAATGGCCGCACCAGACACGCGCCGCCCCCCGCTCCGTAAAGCACCAGTGCAGCAGTTCCCGCACCGCCTCGGGAATGAGCCCCTGCCCCCAGAAGGGCCGCCCGATCCAGTAGCCGAGCTCCGGCTCGCCCTCCCCATCCGGCGCATCGGTGGGAAATATGCCCACGGAACCAATGGCCTCCTCCGGCCGTTCCCGCAGCAGCACCGCCAGCGTGTCCGGCTGGGACAACACTGTCCGAATGATCTGGCGGCTCTCCTCCACGGACCCGTGGGGCTTCCACCCTGCCGCGGGGCCTACCTGACCGTCGCAGGCATAACGGTACAGACTCTCTGCGTCCTCCTCCCGCCATGGCCGCAGCACCAATCGCTCCGTCGTCAGCGTCATTCCCAATCCTCCTTCGGCGGCTGCCAGCCCTCGATATAGTCCTTCAGCTGGCCCAGCAGCCGGGGATTGCACACGGCCACCACGTCCACCGTAGCGCCGTACTCCACGCTCTCCACCTTGGCCTCACGGTACAGGCTGTCCAGCGCACCCGCCTTGTCATAGGGCAGGTGCAGCGTCACCCGCTTGGTGCCTTTGTCCAGCTTTTTGTCGATCAGCGCCAGCAACTGAGGGATACCCTCGCCGGTCTTGGCGGAGATGGCCACGGCGTCGGTCTCCTTGGCCCGATCGCCGGGGAAGCTGAGGTCGGACTTGTTATACACCCGGATGCAAGGAATGGTGTCGGCACCCAGTTCGCGGATCAGACGATCCACTGTGTCGGCCTGCTGCCGCCACTGGAGATTCGACGAGTCGATGACATGCAGCAGCAGGTCGGCGTACTCCAGCTCCTCCAGCGTGGCCTTGAAGGCCTCCACCAGCTGGTGGGGCAGCTTGCGGATGAAGCCCACCGTGTCGGAGATCACCACGTCCAGCGTATCGCTGACCGTCAGCAGACGGGTGGTGGTGTCCAGCGTGTCGAACAGGCGGTTGTTGGCGGGGATATCCGCGCCGGTGATGGCGTTCAGCAGCGTGGACTTGCCCGCGTTGGTGTAGCCCACGATGGCTACCACAGGAATTTCATTCTTGCTGCGGCGCTGGCGCTGGGTGGCGCGCACCCGGCGCACCTCCTCCAGCTCGTCCTTCAGCTTGTCGATCTTGCGGCGGATGTGGCGGCGGTCGGTCTCAAGCTGGGTCTCGCCGGGGCCGCGCGTA
>CAVBAZ010000329.1:0-2984 GCA_963593515.1 Bacteroidaceae bacterium | reverse complement strand
GGTCTATACCAGCGTGAAAATGTTCCCCTACGGCCCCATCTGCGCACTGTTCGGTCTGGTGGCCGGTATCATGAAGTACCGCAAGGTGACGCAGTTCAACTCCCTGACGGTGCAGCGATTCAAGAACACCTATAAGGACAGCTATGACGCAAAGAAGCTGAATACCTATGTGGACAAGATGTTCTGATCCTCTGTCCTGCATCTGATAAAGAAAGGCGGCGATATCTGTGACGAATCATCCGGAAGCGGGAGAAAAGATCTTCAAAAAGGGCGAGATCATCTATCAGCAGGGCGACTATGTAGCGGCCATGTACGATGTTCTGTGGGGACAGGTGGCTTTATATGTGGATTACCACCAGCCCACCCAGCGTCTGCTGACCGAGGTAGAGGACGACGGCTTCTTCGGCATTGTAGGCTTTCTGGAAAGCCGCCCGCAGAATGCCACCGCCGTGGCGCTGGAGAAAACCGCGTGCAGCGTGATCACCCACGAGAGCTTCAGCCACTACTTTCAGGAGCGGCCTGCCAAGGTCATGAGCATCATGCAGTATATGAGCAAGCGCATGCGGGTGCTGACCCGCGGCTATCTGGAGGCCAGTCAGGCGCTGGAGGAATACGCCGACGCCGAGCGGCTGCTGAAGGAACGGAAGGACTGGTACGAGGAGCACAAGGATCTGTACCACCGCATCATGGGCATGTTCGGATTCGATTAAGCACAATAAAAGAACGGGGACACATCGTGTCCCCGTTCTTTTCCTATATATTTATATGTATCAGCGCTTTTTCAGCACGCCCAGCAGGCCGCGCTTGAGGATCTGACCGCCCGCTGAGATCAGCTGGGACTCGATCTTGGCCGCGCGGCGCTCCGCCTTGCGCTTGGCCTCGGCCTCGGCCTTCTCCTGCTGGCGCTCCGCCTTGCGGCGCTCCTCGTCCTCCAGCTTCTGCTGGCGGCGGCGTGCTTCGTCCTCCAGCTTTTGCTGGCGCTTGCGCTCTTCATCCTCCAGCTTCTGCTGGCGCTTCTTGTCGGCTTCCTCTTCCTTCAGGCGCTGCTTCTCCGCTTCGGCCTCCGCCTTTTCCTGCGCCTTGCGGTCAGCCTCCGCCTGCTTGGCGGCTTCGGCCTTCTCCGCTTCCTCCGTCAGCACCTCATAGGCGGACACGTTGTCCACGAAGTCGTCGTACTTCTCCATGCCGTCGTGCATCATGGCCTTGGCCCGCACCATGGGCTCCGGCGCAGCCATCAGGCTCTGGGGGCAAATGATCTTGGTGCGCTGCACCATGGCGGGCACGCCCTTTTCATCCAGGAAGGAGGTCAGCGCCTCGCCCACGCCCAGCTCCATGATGGCGTCCTCCGCCTGGAAAGCGGGATTGGCCCGGAAGGCCTGTGCCGCCACGCGGACAGCCTTCAACTCGGCGGGGGTATAGGCCCGCAGGGCATGCTGCACCCGGTTGGAGAGCTGGGCCAGCACGGTATCGGGAATGTCGCTGGGGCTCTGGGTGACGAAGTACACGCCCACACCACGGGAGCGGATCAGCTTTACCGTCTGCTCGATCTTCTGCAGCAGCACGGCAGGCGCGTCGCGGAACAGCATATGGGCCTCGTCGAAGAAGAACACCAGCTTGGGCTTGTCCATGTCGCCGGCCTCCGGCAGGCTCTCGAACAGCTCCGACAGCATCCACAGCAGGAAGCTGGCGTACAGCGTGGGGTTCTGCACCAGCTTGACGCAGTCCAGCACGTTTATCATACCGCGGCCGTCGGCGTCGGTGCGCATCCAGTCATGGATATCCAGCGCAGGCTCGCCGAAGAACAGGTCACCGCCCTGCTGCTCCAGCGGCAGCAGCGCCCGGAGGATGGCCGCCACGGACTGGGGCGTGATGTTGCCGTAGGTCATCATGTACTCGGTGCGGTGTTCGTTCACATAGGTCAGCATGGCCCGCAGATCCTTCAGGTCGATCAGCAGCAGGCCCTTGTCATCGGCGATGCGGAACACGATATGCAGGATGCCCTCCTGCGCCGGGGTCAGGCCCAGAATCCGGCTGAGAAGTTCAGGCCCCATATCACTGACGGTGGCGCGGACGGCGTGGCCGCCCTCCTGATAGATATCCCAGAAGGTGGTGGGGTACGCCTTATAGGCAAAGGTGTCCCGGATGCCGAACTTGTCGATGCGCTTCTCCATGCCCTCGTTGCTCTCGCCGGGTGCGCAGATACCCGCCACGTCGCCCTTGACGTCGCACAGGAACACAGGCACGCCCGCGTCGGAGAAGGATTCCGCCATCACCTTCATGGTGATGGTCTTGCCGGTGCCGCTGGCGCCGGCGATCAGGCCATGGCGATTGCTCATGGAGGGGTACATCTCCACCCGCTGGCCGTCCGCCAGACCCATATAGATCTTGCCGTTTTCGTACATATAGCCGTCCTCCGTTGTTTTTTGATCTTTCCTGATGGTATTATACGGCAGATTTCCCTTCTGTGCAAGGAAAAAGCATTTTTTCTCTGTTGACAATGTAAACAAAACATGTTATGCTGTGTTTACAACGTAAACAAGAGGTGGAGCACTTGCAGCGTGCCGGAAATATTTTTACGCCCACGGAGTGGAAGCTGATGGAGTGCCTGTGGCAGACGGAGCTCTGTACCGGACGTGAGGCGGTCAGCTTCATGGAAAGTGCCGCCGGATGGAGCCGCAGCACAACGCTGACCATGCTGCGGCGCATGACGGAAAAGGGCGCCATCGACTGCCGGACGCAGGACGGCGTGAACGTCTACCGGGCGCTGGTGCCCCGTGAAAGCGCTGTACAGCGGGAGACGGAGGAGTTCCTTGACCGGGTCTATCACGGCAGCGTGGGCCTGCTACTCAGCGCCATGACGGAGCGGCAGCAGCTGTCTCAGGCGGAGATCGACGAGCTGTACGACATTCTGCGTAAGGCGGAGGAGGTGGAAGTTTGAAACAAAGTAAGAATCGCGAACACCCCGAAAAAGAGCGCAAAAACCA
>CAVBAZ010000328.1:0-11305 GCA_963593515.1 Bacteroidaceae bacterium | reverse complement strand
TCGTCTCTCTCGTTCTGGTGGTCGCTACCTCTTTCCTGATGACCGCCGCTGATGAACCTATCCGTCAGGCTGGTTACTACCTGCCCGTGGTGTTCGGTGCCGTAGCCGCTTGGGCTGCCGGTAAGGCTGGCCTGCTGGAGCTGGACTACGAGGAGCGCACCGCCCGCCGCAACGCTCACGCCGCCGCGTAAATTCATTACAATCGACCATCTTTTCTCTCCCCAAATTCCATATAAACAAAAGGACTGACACGCGTGTCAGTCCTTTTGTTTATAATCATTGCTCCATTTTCCACTCGTTGGAAACATAATCCAAAATCATATCCGCGGATTTTTCCACGCCGACAGAGGAATCCACCACCAACTCATAGTTTCCGGCGTCGCCCCAGCGTTTGCCGGAAATGTGCCGGTAATAGGATGCTCTGGCTTTGTCGGAACGGCGGATGTTGCGCTTGGCTTCCTCCAGCGTGTCGCCGTAGACCTCCATCACCCTGCCGATCCGGTACTCCTCCGGTGCGTGAATAAACACGCGCACCACATTCTTGTAATTCCGCAGCACATAGTCCGCCGCCCGGCCCACGATGACGCAGGAGCCGTTGTCGGCGATTTTCCGGATAATGTTGGCCTGCGCCCGCATGGCCCGCTGAACGGCGTGGGAGCTGAGGTACAGGTCACGCAGGGCATCCGGCGCGTTTTTGTGGATGTCGGAAATGAACTCCCGATCCAATCCGCTCTCGTGGGCGGCCAGCGCCACCATTTCCTTGTAGTAAAAGGGAATGCCCAGCTCCCGCGCCACCACCTTGCCGATCTGCTTGCCGGAGGAGCCGTGCTCTCTGGCGATGGTGATGATAACGCCGGGCTTCGATGGCTTCAGGGCAACGGCGTCGCCGTCGTCCGCCTGCACCGGTCTGCTGACGTAGTCCTTCCGGAGGAACTGCCGGTAGAACAGCGCGCCCACGGCGCTGGTCACCACCTCCGTCACGGGGAAGGTCAGCCAGAACCAGTTCAGCCCCAGCCGTGAGAAGAGATACCCCAGCGGCACAAACAGCAGCACCGTCCGGGTCACGGTCAGCGCGGAGCTTTTCAGACTGGCGCCTACCGCCTGGAAGAACACCGGAAAGATCAGCGATGTGGCCATGGGCAAAAAGCTGACGCCGATAAAGTGGAAGCCGACCCTGCCGATCTCGATCACCTGCGCGTCCTTTGTGAACACCCGCAGCATCTGCGTGGGAATGGCGTTGAAGCACAGCGTACCCACCGCCATCAGCGCAAGACCGAACAGAATGGCGGTAGACAATGTTTTCCTGCAGCGGTCAATGTTTCTGGCGGCGTAGTTGTAGCTGATAACGGGGACGATGCAGGTCTGCATTGCGCCCAGTGGGATAAAGAAGAATGTCTGCCACTTATAGTAAAGGCCGAGGGCGGTGACCGCCTGATCGGAGAAGGTTGCCAGAATCAGATTAAGCCCCAGAATGTAAAAGGTGTATGCCGACTGCATCAGTATGTTGGGAACGCCAAGGCGGAAGATCGCCGCGATATGGTGGGAATACAGCTTAAGCTCCGGCGATTTGCGAAAGCCCTTCTTCATCACCACCAGCGCGCCACGATCTGCCCCGCCACCGTCGCCACAGCAGCACCGGCAATGCCCATTTCCGGCAGGCCCAGCATGCCGAAGATCAGCAGTGGGTCAAGGACGATATTCGTCACCGCGCCGAGGATCTGGGCGAACATGGGCGTTTTCATATCGCCGTTGGATTGCAGCACCTTTGTCCAGATGCTCTCCAGAAACAGGCCGAAGCTGAACACGCAGACGATCCGGCCATAGGTAATAACATCCTGAATGACGGCTTCGGAGTCCGTAGACATCCGCGCATAAAACGGCATGATGAAATAGCAGACCGCCGCAAACAAAAACCAGAGCACTATCGCCAGCGGCGTACCCACTCCGGCGTACTCGTCCGCTTCCCTGCGGTTTCCCGTGCCCAGCTTCGCCGCCATGACCGTATTGATGCCCACGCCGGTTCCCACGGCAAAGGCGATCATCAGCAGCTGCATGGGGTAAATGATGGACAGGGCCGTCAGGCCGGAATCCGAATATTTGCCCACAAAGAAGCTGTCCACAATGTTATAAAGCGCCTGGATCAGCTGCGCCAGCATCACCGGTGGCGCAAGGCGGAACAGTATCCGGCTGATTTTTTCTGTTCCGAACAGATCGGTTTGTTCCATGGTTACTTCGTTTCCTCCAGTGCCGTATTCAAGGCGGAATCAAATGCAAAAAGCAGCTCCGTCAGCGTCCGCAGCTTTTCTTTCCCCAATTCCGCCAGTGCGTGATCCTCTATGGTGTCAAGCGAACGCAGCAGCTCCGCCGCGTAGGCTTCGCCCTTCTCTGTTAAGACAAAGACCTTTTCCCGCCCCCTGCTCTTTTCCGCGTCATATACCAGCGTCCCGTTTTCCCGCATGGCCGAAATGGTATTGTGAATGGTCTGCTTCGGCAGAATGTAGCTGTCGCAGATCAGCTTCTGGGTGCAATAGCCGTACTCCCGGATGGTATACAGCACCAGCATTTCATGGTAGCTGACGCCGTGTGCGCTCGACCACGCGGAATAAACGCCCCGGCATTGGATAATGGCTTTGTTGACGTCGTTGATCAAACGGAGTGATTCTCGATCCATATTATCCCTCCCAGTCCCATATGGGACTAACGTAGTATAAGCGCACGTTTGCGGTTTGTCAAGAGGCATGTTCGTATGATGCTCCGCTTGTAAATCTTTCTTGAATTTTTCATGGGAATCATTGCTTTTTCGCAACAAATGCAGTATGATATGCCTCGCGTCTAAATCAGACAAATTTCGTCCTCTTTTTTAGAGGGGGATACTCTCGGTAGGAGACATATATGCTGAAAACCAAAACCAATGAAATATCGAAACCTCATCAGGCGTCTTGCAAGACGCCTGAGACGGCGCAGGCCCTGCGCCGCGGCCTGTGGCAGGAGTGGCTCCGCAGTCTGCTGCTGTTCTGCTTCACCAGCGTCTATGTTGAGCTGTGTCTGCACCTGTGCGTCTACCGCTCGCTGGATAAGCGGGTGATTTATCTTGTGCTGTTCGGCTTGCTGGGCGGCGTGATCTTTTCCCTGCTGACCGCATACCTGCCCCATATCCTGCGACAGATCGTAGGGACACTCTTGATCACCGTGCAGGTGCTGTTTGCCGAGGTGCAGTTGGTCTATTACGGCATCTTTGGCAACTTCATGCCTATCAGTCAGGTCAGCATGGGCGAAAACGTCATCGTCAACTTTAACTCCCAGATCCTGTACGGCATTGGCAAGAACCTGATGGCTATCCTTCTGCTGCTGGTGCCGTTGATCGTGATGATCCTGTGCCTTTCTCTACGGAAGATACGGGTATTGTCGACACGGCTTGTCTGGAAGCAGGCGCTGGCCACGCTGGGCGTACTGCTGACGCTGCTGCTGGCAACGGCGGGCATCATGTTCGCCGGGCGGAACAAGCCCTTCTCCGTATACAAGATCTTCACCAATGTGAACACCTCCACCGACAGCAGCTATAAAAATGTAGGCATGCTGGCCACCACAGTCCAGGAACTCCGCTACATGGCCTTTGGCAATGTCGGCAGCTTTACCATCACGCCGTCCTCTCTGGGCACGGAGTCCACCAAGCGGATCTACAGCAGCAACTCCTATAATGTCATCGAGGACATTGACCTCTACACACTGGCGGAGGAGGCCGACAACGCCATGCTCCAAACCACGGACGAGTATCTGTCTCAGGTGATCCCCACCCGGAAGAACAACTACACCGGGCTTTTGCAGGACTATAACCTGATCACCATCTGTGCCGAGAGCTTCTGCCCCTGGTTCATCAGCGAGGAGCTGACGCCCACCCTGTACAAGCTGTCCCACACGGGCATCATCTTCGATAATTACTACGGTACCTTCCAATCCGTCACCACCAACGGGGAATACGTCATGTGCATGGGACTCTATCCCGACATGTCCCGCACCAAGACGGATTCCAGCTTCAACGTGGCGGGCACCAACTACCTGCCCTTCTGTCTGGGCAACGCCCTGAAGGACAAGGGGTATCAGACCTGGGCCTATCACGATTACATCGGCGATTTCTACAACCGGAACATCACCCACGCCAACATGGGCTATACCTTCAAGGCGGCGGACTCCGGGCTGGATATGAAGATCGACTGGCCCTCCTCCGACCTGGAGATGATGGAGGCCTCTGTGGACGACTACGTCAACAGCGGAGGGCCGTTCCACGCCTATTACATGACCTTCAGCGGCCATTACCAGTACAACTGGGACAATGCCATGAGCGACAAAAACCGGGATGCGGTAAGAGACCTGCCCTATTCCGAGCCGGTGAAGGCGTACATTGCCTGCAATCTGGAGCTGGAGAACGCACTGACCTACCTGATGGAGCGGCTGGAGCAGGCAGGTGTGGCCAACAAGACCTGCATCGTGCTGACCAACGATCACTACCCCTACGGTCTGACGGAGGAGGAGTATAACGAGCTGGCGGGCCAGACGCTGGACACCACCTTCGAGAAGTACCGCAACAGCTTTATCTGCTACGTTCCCGGCCTCTCCGAGAACATCATGGTGGACGAATACTGCTCTACGGCGGACATTCTGCCCACACTGCTGAACCTGTTCGGCGTGGACTACGACTCCCGGCTGCTGGCGGGCACCGATGTGCTGTCCGGTGGCATCCACATGGCGATACTGTCGGATAAATCCTTTCTGACGAAGACCTTCCGGTATGACGCCGGCACGGAGACCGTGATCCCCGCCGACGAGAACATCACCATCTCTGATGAGCTGCTGGACGCCTATCGCCTGTATGTAGACAACAAGTTCCAGATGTCAAGCAACATCGTCAACAGCGACTACTACGCCCATGTCTTCGGCAAAGCACCCAGCGGCGGCAGTCTGGAAGATACGGTAGTGTTTACGGACATCACGAGCATCTTCAACCAGGCCAGTGTTCTCTACATGTACCGCAACGGCTATGTGGACCCGGAAACGCCGGACACTTTCGGAGGAAAGTCTACGGCGAAGGTGGGTGAATTCGTGGATGTGCTGTACCGCATCGCCCAGCGACCGGAGACGGACAACTCCGCCCTGCCGCCCGACTATGAAAATGAGAAATTCAACGGCTCCGCCTTCCCCTATTATGACGCTGTGTGCTGGGCCTATCAGACGGGGCTGATCCGCCGGAACGACCTGCTCACTGCCTATGACAACAACATGGATTACCAGACGGCTTGCCTGATGATCTACCGCTACGCCGCCCTGTCCGGCATCGACACCAGCGTGGATCTGGAGATGCTGCAGCAGGTGGAGAAGGACGCGCCCTATCTGAGCCGCGATCTGGCCCGGGCCATGCTGTGGTGCGACGAGCGGGACATCACCACCCGTGACAGTGAACTGGGTGAGCTGCTGGCAGCCTACGACACCCACATCAGCCGCTATCAGATGACATCGTTCCTGTTCTACCTGTGCACCTATGAGCTAGAGCTGGGAAGCGGAACATAAACAATATGCAGCAAAGGTGCGTGAAGGGAATATCCATCACGCACCCTTACTGCATATAAGTACTGTGTGCCGTTTCCGCGCCCCATGCTTAAGCCTCATCTTTGTACAATCTTAATACCGATCGCGCAGCCCTTATCCCGCCTTAAAGCCCTCTCTGGTATGATGAACACGATCATACCGGAGGGGGTTGTTTTATGCCGGAGGAAGCTGTCCACTGTAAGCGGGGCTTTTCGTCCTTTCAGATCATTATTCTCGGCTTTGCCGGAGTTATTTTGCTGGGGGCACTGCTGTTGATGCTGCCAATCTCCACGACAGACAGATGCGCAACGCCGTTCCATGAAACGCTGTTTACTGCGACTTCTGCCGTATGCGTGACAGGCCTTATTGTGCAGGATACGGGCAGCTATTGGTCGATTTTCGGGCAGACGGTCATTTTGGCGCTGATACAAATTGGCGGCCTTGGCGTTGTGACCATAGCGGCGTCGTTTGCGCTGTTGTCCGGGCGAAAAATCTCCCTGATGCAGCGCAGCACCATGCAGGATGCAATTTCAGCGCCAAAGGTCGGCGGGATCGTCCGCCTGACGCGGTTTATCCTGCGGGGGACGTTTCTGATTGAGCTGCTGGGCGCACTTGCCATGCTGCCGGTGTTCTGCCATGACTATGGATGGCGCGGTGTCTGGATGGCGGTGTTTCATTCCGTATCCGCATTTTGCAACGCAGGGTTTGACATTCTTGGAACAAAAAGCAATCCCTATCCGTCCCTCACCAGTTATGCGGGCAGCCCGATCATCAATATCACGATTATGCTGCTGATCGTGACTGGCGGCATTGGGTTTTTGACATGGGACGACATCTGTGAAAACAAGCTCCACTTTCGCCGCTATCGGATGCAGAGCAAGGTGATCCTTGTCACGACTGTGTTTCTTCTCGTCCTTCCGGCCATATTTTTCTTCTTCGTGGATTTTTCTTCACTTCCCATCGGAAAACGGGTGCTTGCTTCTTTTTTCCAGTCCGTTACGCCGAGGACTGCCGGCTTCAACACCGTGACCCTCTCGGATATGACTGGCGCATCGCAGGCCGTTATGATCTTCCTGATGATGATCGGCGGTTCGCCTGGCTCCACGGCGGGCGGTATGAAAACAACAACGCTGGCCGTATTGGTCGCAAATGCTGCCGCGACCTTTCGCCAGCGCGAAAATCCTCACCTATTCAAGCGCAGGATCGATTGCACAACGGTGAAAAATGCTGCGACGATTCTCTCCATGTACATCGTTCTGCTATTTGGCGGCGCATCTTTCATCAGTGTCTATGAGCACCTGCCGCTGTCAGCCTGTCTCTACGAAACGGCGTCAGCGGTCGGAACGGTGGGACTGACGCTGGGTATCACGCCCGGATTGCACATTCCCTCACGGATCGTTCTGATTCTGCTCATGTATTGGGGACGTGTCGGCAGCTTAACTCTCATTTATGCGGCGCTGTCCGCCAATAAGCAAGGTGCGGCAAAGCTTCCTTTGGGAAAAATCACTGTAGGATAAAGTCAGGAGGTTCACAGAATGAAAAGCATTTTATTGATCGGCGTGGGCCGCTTCGGTCGGCATATCGCCGCGCAGTTGGCGCAGTTGGGGCATCAGGTCATGGCTGTGGATACAGACGAGGAGCGGATCAATGAGGTCATGCCCTTCGTCACCAGCGCGCAGATCGGGGACAGCACCAACGCGGCGTTCCTCCGGTCGCTAGGTGTGGGAAATTTTGACGTCTGCATGGTGACCATCAGCGGAAGCTTTCAGAACTCGCTGGAGACCACCTCGCTGCTGAAGGAACTGGGCGCCAGGTGCGTTGTGTCCCGTGCTGAACGTGATGTACAGGCGAAGTTTCTGCTGCGCAATGGAGCTGACCATGTTGTTTATCCGGAAAAGCAGGTGGCCAGATGGGCCACCATCCGGTACACGTCCAACCACATCTCCGATTACATCGAGATCGACGACCAGCACGCCATTTTTGAGGTGGAAGTGCCGGAGAGTTGGATCGGCAGAAGCATCGGGGAGCTGGATGTCCGCAGAAGGTTCGGCATCAACATTCTCGGCGTCAAGCGGGCGGGAAAGACCGATGTTTCGGTCACTCCCGAAACCGTGCTGGCGAAGGATGAGACCATTCTGGCGCTGGGGGAATATAAAGCGATGCAGAAGTGCTTTCGCATCTGAAATGGTGGTGGACAGGGATGGGAGATGTTGTTCTGATCATATCCGCTTTGCTGACTTTTCTGCTGGGCTGGTTCGTAATAACGCTGGTGGACTGGTTCTTCCGCACAAATTGGCGGCGGACATGAAGGCTTGCAGTGGAAAACTTTTTCATACTGTGCTATAATGCCACAAAAGGCGGTGAGACCATGCAGAAAACAGAGATACCGGCAGCAGAGCATATTCTTGTCTGCCTGTCATCCTCACCATCCAACGAGCGAATCGTGCGTACTGCGGGACGCATGGCGTCCGTCTTCGGTGGCAGCTTTACGGCGCTCTATGTGCAGACGCCGGAAAACACCGCCATGCGGGAGGACGACCAGCTTCGATTGCAGGAGAATACCCTGCTTGCCCAACAGTTGGGGGCGGAGATCGTCACCATGCGCGGCGAGGATGTGCCGACGCAGATCGCGGAATACGCAAGGTTGTCCGGCGTGACCCGAATCGTGATCGGGCGCAGCGGCGCACAGCGCCGCAGCTTCTGGAGCAGTCCGACGCTGACGGAGCGGCTCATTGAGCTGGCGCCGGGGCTGGACATCCACATCATCCCTGACGTGGATGTCTACAAGAACTACCACCAGAAGAAGCCCACGCTGATGCGTCCGGCCATGCCGACCTTCCGTGAGCTTTTACTGACGCTGGGCATTCTGACTGCCGCCACCGCCATCGGATGGCTGTTCCTGCGTCTGGGCTTTACTGACGCCAATATCATTACGCTGTACCTGCTGGGTGTCCTTTTTACCTCCGTTCTGACAAGCGGTTATACCTGCGGCATACTGGCCTCGATTCTGAGCGTGATCCTGTTCAACTATTTTCTGACAGAACCGCACCTTTCGCTGCTGGCCTATGGCTCCGGCTATCCCGTTACCTTTATCATCATGCTGGGCGCATCTATTCTTACGGGGACGCTGGCAGCAAAGCTGAAGGCACACGCGCAGCTTTCCGCCCACGACGCCTTTCGCACGAAGCTGCTGTTTGACACAAATCAGCAACTGCAAAAGGCGCAAAGCGAGGAGGATGCCTACCAGACGACGGCGGTACAGCTCCAGCGGCTGCTGGAGCGCGATATCCTTGTCTATCCGGCAGAAAACGGCCAACTGGGAACGGGACTCTTTTACGCCACCGACGGTTCGCCCGCGTGCCGCGTGCCGCCTACCCAGCAGGAAACGGAGGTTGTGGAATGGACATGGCAGAACAGAAAGCGTGCCGGAGCAACGACGGTGCAGTTTCCCAAAGCGAAGTATCTATATCTTGCCATCCGTACCCAGCAGCAGGCCTATGGCGTGATCGGTATCTCCATTGCCGGTAAGCCGCTGGACGCCTTTGAGTCCAGTATCACGCTGTCGATCCTCGGCGAATGTGCCTTGGCGCTGGACAACCTGCGCAACGCCAGAGAAAAGGAGGAGGCCGCCGTGCTGGCAAAGAACGAGCAGCTTCGCGCCAATCTGCTGCGCTCCATCTCCCACGACCTGCGCACGCCGCTGACCTCCATTTCCGGCAATGCCGACACGCTGCTGCACAGCGATGAAACGCTGGATGCCGCAGCCAGAACGCAGATCTTCACCGATATTTATGACGATGCGCAGTGGCTCAACGGGCTGGTGGAAAACCTGCTGTCCATCACAAAGATCGCGGAGGGAAGCGTGCGGCTTCATCTGTCCGACCAGATCGTGGAGGACGTGATCACGGAAGCCCTGCGGCATATCGACCGCAGGAGCAAGGAGCATTCCATTACGGTGGATTGCGGAGATGCGCCTGTTCTGGCCAGAATGGATGCCGGGCTGATCGTTCAGGTGCTGGTGAATCTGGTCAATAACGCCATCAAATATACGCCGGCCGGCTCCCATATTCAAATCAGCGCAAGGGCACAGGGACGGGATGCGGTCATCTGTGTTGCGGATGACGGCCCCGGTATTCCGCCGGAGTGGCAGGCCCGCGCGTTTGAACTGTTTTTTACCGCTGGCAAACCGGCTGGCGACAGCAGCCGCAGTCTGGGCCTTGGCCTGCCCCTCTGCCGGTCGATCGCTGAGGCACACGGCGTGGCGCTGACCCTTGCGGACAATGTGCCCCATGGCTGTGTGTTCACCTTTACCCTGCCGATAAGTGAGGTAACGCTTCATGAATAAACCTTTGATCCTCGTGGTGGAGGATGATGCGCCGGTGCGCAATCTGATCACAACGACGCTGAAGACCCACGACTATAAATACCTTTCCGCGCCAAACGGTGCCAGTGCGATTCTGGAGGCTTCCTCCCACAATCCCGATATTGTTCTGCTGGATCTCGGCCTTCCGGATACAGACGGCGTGGAGGTGATCCGGAAGATACGCTCCTGGTCGAATATGCCAATCATCGTTATCAGCGCCCGAACGGAGGACTCCGACAAGATCGAAGCGCTGGATGCCGGGGCGGACGATTACCTGACGAAGCCTTTTTCTGTGGAGGAGCTGCTGGCGCGGCTGCGGGTGACGCAGCGGCGGCTGGCGTTGATGAAACCGGACGCGGCGCAGGAAGCCCCGGTTTTCACGAATGGTGCGCTGAAGATCGACTATGCCGCAGGCTGCGCGTATCTTGGCGGCGCAGAGCTGCACCTGACGCCTATCGAATACAAGCTGCTGTGCCTGCTCTCCAAAAATGTGGGCAAGGTCCTGACGCATACCTACATCACGCAGCAGATCTGGGGCAGCAGTTGGGAAAACGACATCGCCTCCCTGCGGGTATTCATGGCGACCTTACGCAAAAAACTGGAGAATGGGGAAGGCGGGCAGCAATACATACAAACGCACATCGGCATCGGCTATCGGATGCTGCGGGTGGAGTGAGCTATCACAGCCGTGGTATCGTTGTCATGTTACACAAAGGGGCTGACACGTGTGTCAGCCCCTTTTCGCTTTCTCGGCTTTGATATGATTTCTTTTCATTGTGTGATTGATGTTTATACGCTGGTTAAGACGTAGTATGCAAGGTCTGTTGATCTCCCTGTACCGCGTCTATACTGTGAGTTGAGAACACCCACAGCATGGTAGCCAAACAGACGTCGGGCAAAGCCTCATCTGCGGCTTCCGGCTATCGACGTGGCTGACAGCAGTGCCGGTGCCATTGACGATAGCTTAGAATAGCAGAGACATCAGCGGAATGGTAACAATAGAAAACAACAAAAATTGGGGATGAATTTTCGCTCGATCAGCACGAATAAGTCCCATAAAAGCGCCAAAAGTTAAATTTTGATATACATTGATTAAATCGACCTGAAAAATATAAGTTCACCCGTCTGAATTTTCAAATGCCACGACCCATTGCTACACAAGACTTTGTGGCATTTAGCTCAGTTGGATATAGGATAGTGGTCGGAGTTATCAGGCCGTCAAACCGCAAACCGTTGTACCGCAAGGGTTTGGTGGGTATTGCACAAATTTGCGGTGATTTATGAGAAAAGCCGGGAGGCCTTGCGCTGCAAGGCCTCCCGGCTTTTTCGCGGTAGTAGTCAAATAGTAGTCTGGTGTAGTCT
>CAVBAZ010000327.1:0-3218 GCA_963593515.1 Bacteroidaceae bacterium | reverse complement strand
AAGCCTGCTGATACCTGAAATATTAACTTTGAAACTTATTATACGAGGAGTGATAGCATGGAGTTTCGTGAGATCGTAGCGCCCTCCATTCGGGAGCTGTTCGTGCAGCAGCTGGAGGGTATGATTTTGTCTGGTCAGCTGCGGCCCGGCGACAAGCTGCCCACCGAGCGGGAGCTGGCCGACGCCATGAAGGTCAGCAAAACGGTGGTGCATGACGGTCTGCGTGAGCTGCACCGTCTGGGGTTTCTGGACATCGTGTCCCGCAAGGGCGTGACGGTGGCGGACTATGCCCAGACCGGCAGTCTGGACACGCTCATGGCCATTATGCGGTATCACGGCGGTCTGCCGGACAAAAAGACCGCCGAGAGCATTTTAAAGCTGCGGTACTATCTGGAGGGCCCGGCCATGGAGCTGCTGGCCGCCCACCACACACCGGCGGATATGGCGGCGCTGGAGGACCTGCAGCGTCAGGCGGAGGAGGCCGCGGCGCAGGATACCGCCGCCTTTGCCGAGACGCTGTTCCGCTATCACCGGGGTATCACCTTCCTCAGCGGCAACACCATTACGCCGCTGATCTTCAACGCCTTCACGCAGGTGAACCTTGAGTTCTGGCGGGAGTATGTGGAGGCCTACGGCGTGGAAGCGTGTCTTGACACGCTGCGACAGTTCACAGAGCTGATTCGTGACCGGCAGGGTGCGGAAGCGGCGGCGCTTCTGAAAAACGGGCTGGAACGCTTCCAGCAGGACAGAGTATGAGACTCAGGAGGACGGGATATGAGCAAATACCAGCTTTTATGGGAATATATACAAGAAAACGGCGGGCAGTCCTGCAAGCTGACCTTTGATGACATCCAGCGCATCGCGGGGTTCCCCATCGACCACTCGTTTCTGCGGTACAAGAAGGAGCTTGCCGACTACGGCTATCAGGTAGGCAAGATCTCCATGAAGGAGCAGACGGTATCATTTGAAAAGGTATGAAAATATCCGGTCTGCGAGCGATGCTCGCAACCGGATATTCGTTTATTCTTCGGTTTTCTTTTCTTCCGCTTCGCGGGCCGCCACGATGTTGACGTACAGCTCCTCCGGCTTGTGGGGCTTCACCCACAGGTTCCACACCAGCAGGAACGCCGACACCAGCACCATCACCGCGGACAGCGCCTGCGACACCCGGATGGGCGCGCCGCCGATGGTCCAGTCGAACAGATACAAGCTGTCGGTGCGCAGACCCTCGATCCAGAAGCGGCCGATGCCGTACCACAGGAAATAGAACAGGGTATTCTCCCCGTCGAACTTCCGGTGCTTGGATATGAGGAAAACCAGCAGCAGTAAGCCCACCAGATTCCACAGGCTCTCGTACAGGAAGGTGGGGTGCACCTCGATCAGCTCGCCGGTTTTCAGCGTCAGCTGCATGCGGCAGAAGATGGTGGTCTTGCTGCCAAAGGCCTCACGGTTCATGAAGTTGCCCCAGCGACCTATGATCTGCCCGATCAGCAGGCCCATCACCACCAGATCGGTCAGGGCGCAGAGCTTGAAGCCCTTGCGCTTTGCCATGATAATGGCCAGAAGCACCACCGCAATGACCGTACCGTAGATGGCAAGGCCGCCGTCCCAGATGGCAATAGTCTTGCTCCAGCTGAACTTGCCGTCCGCGTCGCGGAACAGATCAAGATAGAAGATGACGTAGTACAACCGGGCGCCGATGATGCCGCAGGGGATGCCCCACAGGATACAATCCATCAGGTCATCCTCGGTGATGCCGTAATTCTTCCGCTGATGCAGGCAGAAAAGCACCGCCAGCAACAAGCCACAGGCAATGATGATGCCGTACCAGTAGATACCGTGGCCAATGTTGATGGCCTTGGAGGACGCGGTAAACGCCCAATCACCGAACAGCCCCGGAAAACGGATGGGACTGTCGGTCATGATCATGCCGTTCGTAAAAGATCACTCCTTTGCTTCGCCGGAAACAGGCTCGATGATAGACACGGCGCAGCGCTCCTCCACCAGATTCTCCCGGATGAAGTCCAGCACGTCGTCGGCGCTGATGCTGTCATAGATCTCCGGGAAACGGTAGGGATCATAGTCGTGGAATTTGCCCTCGGCCATGGATACGGCGATACCCTCGAAGCTGTTGAGGGCCTTCAACGCCGTACCGAAGTTGGCGTTGCGCAGCCGCAGATAGTAGGCGGGGTCGATGCCCTCCTTCACCAGCCGCTGTGCCTCGTCCAGCACCGCCTTTACCACGGCGTTGGGATCATTGCTGTCGCCGCCGATATAGACGTAGGCCACACCGGGCAGGATGTCATAGCTGCACCCGAAGGATCCGTTGATGAGGCCCTGACTGTACAGCCGGGCATACAGGGGGCTGGACTCGCCCGCCAGCACGTCGATGGCCAGCTCGCCCAGAGCGGTACTGCGGGCCTGCTCCTCGCCGCCGTGCTGCGGCGGGCACTTGAAGCCCGCCAGAAAGCTGGGCATGGCGATCTCCATACGGCTGCGGACTTCCCTTTTGCAGA
This sequence comes from Bacteroidaceae bacterium, assembly GCA_963593515.1. Classification (GTDB taxonomy): domain Bacteria; phylum Bacillota; class Clostridia; order Oscillospirales; family Oscillospiraceae; genus Vescimonas. The sequence goes on along the minus strand of CAVBAZ010000327.1, from coordinate 702 downwards.
GCGTCAGCGGCTCCTCCGCGCCGTAATCACGGGGGATCAGCGGGCCGCTGGTCTTGGGCAGGACTTCCTCCGCCAGACGCAGCACCTGGTCGCTGTCCACGTCGCCCACCACCACAAGGCACATATTGGCGGGGGTATAGAAGGCCTTATGGCAGTCGTACAGGGTCTGAGCCGTGATCTGACGGATGCTTTCCACACTGCCGGCAACAGGAGTGCGGGCAGGACTGTGGTGGTAAAGGCTCTGCATCAGCTGCTTATAGCACTGCCACTCCGGGTTATCCTCGATCATGCCGATCTCCTGCGCGATAATGCCCTGCTCCTTCTCCACCGACTCGTCAGTGAAATACGGGATGGACACAAAGGACAGCAATATTTTCAGGTTCTCATAGAACTGCTCCGTGGAGCTGAAATAGTAGCAGGTGATGGCGTTGGAGGTGAAGGCGTTGGGCTCCGCGCCGTTTTTCGCCAGTTCCTGCAGGGCATTGCCCTCGGCGGTGTCGAACATTTTATGTTCCAGATAATGGGCGATACCGGCAGGGGTGTCCAGCCACTGGTCGTTCAGCTGGAACCGCATGTCCATGCCGCCGTAGCGCGTGGCAAACAGGGCATATTTCCGCTGAAAATCCTTCTTGGGTACGATGCACACCGGCAATCCGTTGGGCAGCGTCTCCCAGCGGGCGGTCTCGCCGATACGGCTGTAAT
>CAVBAZ010000326.1:0-6313 GCA_963593515.1 Bacteroidaceae bacterium | reverse complement strand
GGGGGTCTGAGCCTCCAGCGTCGACCAGCTCCTCGATGAGAGCGGTGTGCTCCTCCTTGGTCATGAAGAAGGCGGACTTGAAGGCGTCGCTGCGCTGCTGAGCGGTGACCTCGGGATGCTTTGCCAGTACCTCGTCCAGCTTCCGCATGGCGGCGTTGTGGCGGTTGTAGACAGCATTGGACGCGGCCAGCTTGGCATCGTCAAACTTGCCGCCCAGCTTTTCCAGATCGTGGATCACACGCTCGTAACCGGCCCTGGTGAAAGCCACGCCGAAAGCGGGCTTGCGGTTCTGGGGATAGGTCATGGGGATGAAGGGGATGGAGGGAACGGCGTACTTCCAATTCTCGCCCAACGTTTTCAGGGTGTCGCACAGGGAGGGGATCACGATGGCGGAAGCGCCGTCGTACATGCCGTTGATGCCCAGCTCCAGAATGGACTGGACGATGGAGCACAGAAAAGCGGGACAATATTCCTTAGCGCGGCGCAGCTCGGTATCCGCGCCCCAGGCGCCCATGGGGACGAAGCCCATGGAATGGATGATCTCCTCAGGGGTGTAGACGGGAGCGCACAGCACGATCTTCCTGCCCTCGGCCAGATATTTGTCCATCTGGGCCTTGGGGTTCACGGCGACTTCATGCAGCTTGGCAAACAGTTCGTTGGTGGTCATGTTCAGTTGGCTCCTTTCTGCTCTTTGTTGGCTTCCATGATCTCCATGAGGCCCTGTACGCGGGTGTCATACTGGGCTTCGGAGAAGTTGCGGGGATCGGCCTGATCGCCGTCGAAGCTGGCCACGGGGATGTCGCAGGCCTTGCCCACCTGACGGCCCATCTCATACATGAAGCCGCTCCACAGCTTGCAGGAACGGTTGGTATGGATCAGCATGCCCTCGACGTGGTTATCCTTGCACAGCTTGATGCGCTTGTCGCGGGACTTTTCCAGATTGATGGCGTTGGGCACGGAGCAGTAGGCCTTGATCATGCCCTCGAAGGAGTCGTAATCATAGCCAAAGGCATCGGCGTAGATGGTGGTGACCATGTTGATGCCGCGGGACTTCAGACCGGTGGAGGTGGCCCGCAGGTAGGGCCAGCAGGCGATACCCTCGAACAGGATGCGGTACTTCTCCTCGGTACGGAAGGTGGAGGTGCCGTTCTTGTGGTTCTCCATGTACTCCTTATACAGGGTCTCCATGGCGTCGCCGGAGCACTCCTTGCCGCGGGCGGTGACCATGACGGCCATGTGGTTCAGCAGGTCGAAGCCGTTGAAGGGAGAGGGAACGTACTTGGCGCAGCCGGTAGCGGCCAGCCATGCGCGGGAGGCGCGGCAGCTGAAGCCGGTGACCTGCTGGAACTTATCGTCGTCCCACTTCAAATTGAACAGGCTCTCCAGCTGGTGGACCACATCCCAGAACTGGGCGGAGACGTACTCCACCTGCGCGTCGGACACGTCGTAATCGGGATTAAAGGGGATATCCAGCATGAGCATGGGGATGTTCAGCTCCTGCGCCAGATTCTCGTACCACTTGATCATGCAGTTGCAGATATTGTTGCAGCACAGCACCACGTCGGGCATGGCCACATCCTGCTCGGGACAGGATTTCAGCTTGGCGTAGGCCATGGAGATACGGGCGTAGGCGCAGATGTCGTTGGAGTAGCCTTCGGCCTCCGCCACGTTGCACATGCGCTCACCGGCGCCGCGGGCGGCGATACCGGCCGCCTGATTTTCGGGATAGACGGTGGCGATGCCCAGCGTCTCAGGGATCTCGACGGGGAAGTTGCTGGAGACCCACGCTACGGGGATGCCGTTCTTCTTCGCTTCGATGGCGTCCACAAAGGCGTCAGCGGCGATCTTGCCCAGTTTGTACTTGGCGGAATTGGGATCCACCGGACGAGGGGCCTTTTTCACTTCTTCTGCCATGTTTTTTCCTCCTTGATCGTTCTGTCCTCATTATATAAATTATATTTGCTGCTGTTTTACAGGGTGTCCTTCCGGATGACCACCAGCTCTGCCGAGCCGTCCTCCAGCGAGTTGAACTCGTCCAGATGGAAATGCTCCCGATCCGGCACATTCTCCTGTGCCAGCATCAACAGGTGCCGCGCCAGCGAGACAAGGCCGTCCCGGTTCGCTTCCAGATAGACGCTGCCGTTATCCACGGTACATTTGATGGAATAGGCTGGCTCCCACTCGAAGCGAAGTCCGTGTTCATCATATGCCGGAACATCAATGTTCATTGAAAAGCATCTCCTTTACTTCGCGGCCTGCTTCCATGCGTACAGGGCCGCGCCGATGGCGCCGAAATACTGGGCCAGCGGGTCGTAGGAAATTTCCACGTCCAGCGCCTGTGCCATATAGCGGCGCACCGCCTCGTTGCGGGCCACGCCACCGGACATGCACACACGCTCCACGATCCCGGCGCGGCGGGCCAGAGACGCCACGCGGGTGGCTACGCTCTGACAGATACCGGCCACCAGATCAGGCCGCTTGGTGCCGTTGGCCAGTTGGCTGATGACCTCCGATTCGGCAAACACCGTGCAGGTGCTGGAGATGGCGGCGGGGGAATCGCTCTCGGCGGCGATGGTGCCCAGGTCGTCGATGTCCAGCCGCAGGATATTGGCCATGACCTCCAGAAAGCGGCCTGTTCCGGCGGCGCACTTGTCGTTCATGATGAAGTTGCTCATGCGGCCGTCCGGGGTCAGGGAGATGATCTTGGCATCCTGTCCGCCGATGTCGATGACCGTCCGCAGGTCGGGGAACACGAAGCGGCCCCCCAGCGCGTGGCAGGTCAGCTCGCTGACCTCGCCGTCGGCACCCTCGAACTTATTGCGGCCATAGCCGGTGACGATGACGTGGGCCATGTCGGCGCGGGTCAGGCCGCTCTCCTGCCACAGCTCCGTCAGGGCGTCCTCCGGGCCGTCGGTGCCCAGCCCGCCCAATTGCAGGCTTTTGGCGGCGATGGACGCGCCGTCCCGCAATATCACACACTTGGAGGTGGTGGAACCGATGTCAATGCCCAGCGTATACATATGCGATGTCCTTTCTGCCGTGGGGTGGTTCAACTGGTCTTACCAGTTTAATCATATTATACGGCCTTGTGAAATTTGTGTCAATTATCGGTTTTGCCAATTCTTTAACAATTCTTTGTGGATTATACCGAGTTGCAGTTTAAATGAGCAAAGTGCCCTGTGATTTCTGACGAAAAAAGTGTCCGCTTTTGGCGGACACTTTTGGCGGGGACATATAATACCGCACTATTGATAGTCGTTTGTAGGGGCAGGCGACTCTGCCCGCCCGTCAACTTACGTGCAATTTTCTTGTGCTGTCATTCCGAGACAGTGACCGATGTCACTGTCGTGGGAATCCGTAATTTAGGCAATTCAGCGCAAATCCAAAGGGACGGATTGCCACGCCAGTGTGAGCACTGGCTCGCAATGACAGAAAAAGAAAGTCGCCCGTCGATAAAATTTGCGTCAGGATAACCCTTCCAGATCGTGCTTGTCCAGCTTCATGTCGCGCCACTGGCGGGGAAGGCCCGGCGCGATCAGCGGAAACACGTTGTCGGTGTTGGCGGTGGGCTGGATGTTATAGGTGCCGTACATATTTATCAGGTCTTTTACGTTTTCCGGCGGCGAGGAAAAGTCGTGAACGTCCGGCGTAGCGTCATGGGGAAAGGGCTTATGGTTCTTGGACATAAAAAATCACCTCTGCCCTTAGTATGGGCAGAGGTGGGAAAAACAATAACTGGTTATTTTTTGTAGATCTCCGCGTCGAAGTCCCGGACACGCTCGTCACGCTTCACGTCCTGCACATAGACCACGTTGGTCTCGTCAAAGGCCAGACGCATGGCAAAATCCTTGGCCTCGTAAATATCGTTGGTCTGGAAAAAGTCACGGAACTCGTCCTCGTTGACGCGGCGCCACATGATATGGAAGCGGTAAGGATCCATGGGTGTCCTCCTTGTAAAAATGGGGTGTATTTTTTAGTATATCGCGTTGCGGAGAAAAAAGCAACGGTAGCTTTCGCTAAAATTCGGAAGAATATTTCTACACCCATTCTCTGGGTGAATTTGGAAAAATCGCTTTCCTCGGAGCGGCAGATGGAGTATAATACCCACCATATTGAATAATGGGGGAATATGGGGATGAAACTGGGTTTTGACAACGAAAAATATCTGACCATGCAGGCAGAGCACATCCGCCAGCGCCGCGCGCAGTTCGGCGGCAAGCTGTATCTGGAGTTCGGCGGCAAGCTGTTTGACGACCATCACGCCAGCCGGGTGCTGCCGGGATTCCAGCCGGACAGCAAGATCCGCATGCTGGGCACCATGAAGGACGAGGTGGAGATCGTGGTGGCCATCTGCGCCGGGGATATCGAGAAGAGCAAGATGCGGGGCGATTTGGGCATCTCCTATGACGAGGACGTGCTGCGGCTCATCGACGTGTTCCGTTCGCTGGGCTTCTATGTGGGCAGCGTGGTCATCACCCAGTATGCCGGGCAGCCCAACGCCGAGGCCTTCATCAAGCGGCTGGAGTCGCTGGGCGTGAAGAGCTACAAGCACTATCCCATCGCCGGGTATCCCTCCGACGTGGCCCATGTGGTGTCCGACGAGGGTCTGGGCCGCAACGAGTACATTGAGACCAGCCGCAGCGTGGTGGTGGTCACCGCACCCGGCCCCGGCAGCGGCAAAATGGCCACCTGCCTGAGTCAGCTGTACCACGAGCACAAGCGGGGCATCCGGGCGGGCTATGCCAAGTATGAGACCTTCCCCGTCTGGAACCTGCCCTTGAAGCATCCCGTCAATCTGGCCTATGAGGCGGCCACCGCCGATCTGAACGACGTGAACATGATCGACCCCTTCCATCTGGAGGCCTATGGCAAGACTACCGTCAACTACAACCGGGACGTGGAGGTGTTCCCCGTTCTGAACGCCATGTTCCAGAAGATCCAGGGCGAATCCCCCTACAAGTCCCCCACGGATATGGGTGTCAACATGGCAGGCTTTGCCATCGTGGACGACGAGGTGTGCTGTGAGGCCAGCCGCCACGAGATCGTGCGGCGGTACTACACCGCCGCCTGCGACCGGGTGCGGGGCAAGTGCGACGAGAGCGTGGTACGGAAGCTGGAGCTGCTGATGCAGCAGGCCCATGTGTCGCCGGAACAGTGCCCCGCCGTGGTGGCCAGCCTGAAAAAGGCGGAGGAGACCGGCTCGGTGGCGGGCGCTATGACGCTGCCGGACGGCACGGTGGTAACGGGTAAGACCTCCTCCCTGCTGGGCGCTTCCGCGGCGCTGCTGCTGAACGCGCTGAAGCATCTGGCGGGCATCGACCACAAGCTGGAGCTGATCCCTTCCTCCGTCATCGCGCCCATCAGCGAGATGAAGATCGGCTATCTGGGCCATCACAACCCCCGGCTGCACTCCGACGAGGTGCTGCTGGCTCTGGCGATCTCCGGTTTGACCAATCCGCTGGCGGCTATGGTACAGGCACAGCTGAAGAATCTGAAGGGCTGCGACGCCCACTTCTCGGTCATCATCTCCGAGGAGGATGTGAAGCTGTATAAGCGGCTGGGGATCAACGTCAGCTGCGAGCCCAAGTACGAGATCAAGAAGCTGCATCATAAGTAAATAAATATTTTGTAAATAAAAAGAGCGGTCAGCAGACCGCTCTTTTTATTTTCCCTTATACTTTCTGCGGGTGGCAAGGCCGCCGCGGATGTGGCGCTGGGCCTTGTTCTCCTCCAGCAGCGCCTTTACTTGCAGCCACAGCGGCCGGTTGTACAGCGGCAGCCGTTCGCTGATATCCTTATGCACGGTGGATTTGCTGATCCCGAATTTTTTGGCGGCGGCCCGTACCGTCGTCCGGTTCTCTATCAGGTAAAGAGCCAGTTCCTCGGCCCGTTGCTCCAGATTCTCTTTGATAGCGCACCACTCCTTCAAGCAGTACCACTATATGAGCCGGAACGCAGGAAAAGAACGGAAAATCAGGCCGTTTGGCTGGGAATTTGCATAACTAAACAATTATTTTGCATCAAAAACAGTGTGTTATTGGCCACGGCTGGCGGTGATCTGGGCCTTAACTCCGGCGATAAGCAGGGTGGCATCCAGTCCCATGGCCACGGCGTCGTAGCCCTGGGCGAAGCGGGCGGCGGCGCCTGCGCCGTCACCGGCGAAGATCAGGCAGGGTTTTCCGGCAGCATGGCAGGCGGACAGGATACGCTCTAGCGCCGCACGGAACTGCGGATTCTCGAAATCGCCGGGCATGCCCATGGAGATGGACAGGTCAAAGGGGCCGATGAAAATGCCGTCCACGCCGTCCATGGC